>JBCBDK010000509.1:0-3217 GCA_038529675.1 Actinomycetota bacterium | reverse complement strand
ATGCTCCGGGTGAGGGCGATCCATCACGGCGCGTCGAGGGCAGTCGTGAAGTACCTCGACGAGTACCTCACGAAGGCGAGGGGCGAGCCGCCGGGTCGCTGGATGGGTCGGGGCGCTGCGCTGCTCGGCCGGTACGACGAGGTCGACTCGTGGGACTTCCAGCGCATCCTCGAGGGCCACCACCCCCGAACCGGCGAGCGGCTCGGCGCCGAGTTCACCACCCGCTACCGGAAGGACGGCAAGGCGGTGTCATCGGTCATCGGCTTCGACCCGACCTTCTCCGCGCCGAAGTCGCTCTCGGTCTGGTGGGCACTCACCGACGACGAGGGCCTCGCCGAGTGTCACGACGTCGCCGTCGCAGCAGCGATGGACGCGATCGAACGTCGAGCCGCCACCACCCGTGTCCGCTCGAACGGGACACGGATGTGCCTCGACACCGAAGGTCTGACCGCCGCCGCGTTCCGGCAGTCGACCAGCCGAGCCGACGACCCGCAGCTGCACACCCACGTCGTCATCTCGTCGAAGGTCCGCACCGCCGACGGACGGTGGCTCGCCCTCGACGCCCGCAACCTGATGAAGCACCAGTCGACGTTCGGTCGGGTGTACCAGGCGGCGCTGCGCGCCGAGGTCACCCGCCGGTACGAGGTGGCGTGGGGCGAGGTGAAGAACGGGCAGGCCGAGATCGCCGGCTTCCCGACCGAGCTGCTCGGGCTGTTCTCGAAGCGCGCCGAGGAGATCGACATCGAACTGCGGGAACGGCTCGACGTATTCCGCGCCCGGGAGGGTCGGGACGCGAGCCGGTACGAGCGCTCGGGCATCGAGCGGGAGGTCGCCACCGACACCCGGGACGACAAGACCGGACTCACCGCCGCCGAACTGCGCATCGCCTGGGAAGCCGAGGCGACCGCCATCGGCTACGGGCTTCCCGACATCGAATCGGGAGTCTCCCGAGCGGCTTCCCGACTCCTCCCGACCGGCGCCCTTCCGACCCACGAGTCGGTCATCGTCGCCCTCACCGAAGAACGCTCGACCTGGCAGCACCTCGACGTCGTCCGCTGGCTCGCCGACCACACCCAAGCGCCGTCCGACTGCGACGGACTCACCTGGGCGCGACGCCTCGACAACCTCGCCGTCGAGGTGATGGCCGCGTCACGAAGCCTCGATCCGCCCGCGGGCACGTCGCCCATTCGACGCAGCGACGGCCGCTCGATCTGGGCCGATCCGGTCGAAACCCACGCCACGAGCGATCTCGTCCTCGCACAGGAGCAGCGAATCTCGACGTGGTCGATCGACGCACAGCAGCCGGAACCGACATCGGCGCCCATCTCGACCGACGGACTCGACCCCAGCCAGCGAGCGGCCGCCGAGGCCGTCGCAGGCGCCGATCGGATGGTGCTCGTCGTCGGCCCGGCCGGTGCCGGCAAGACCACCATGCTGAGCGCCGCCGTCGGGCGACTCGGTCGCGACCGGAGACCGGTCGTCGGTCTCGCTCCGACGGCGAAGGCGGCACGGGTGCTCGCCAGCGAGACGGGCATGCCGGCCGACACCGTCGCCAAGCTCCTCCACCAACACCGAACCCGACCTGAGCAGCTCGACGTTCCGGACGGCGCCACGGTCATCATCGACGAGGCCGGGATGCTCGGCACCGCCGACTTCTTCGAACTCGTCGAACTCGCCGACCGCCACCGATGGCGGCTCGTGCTCGTTGGCGACCCACATCAGTTGAGCGCCGTCGGCCGAGGCGGCATGTTCGCCCACCTCTGCGAACGCAGCCGGGTGTTCCACCTCGATCAGCTCCACCGGTTCACCAACGACTGGGAAGCCGACGCCACGCTCCGACTCCGAGCCGCCGACACCTCGGTCGTCGCCGAGTACGCCGGGCGCGGTCGAGTCGTCCCCGGCGACCTCGACGACCAGATCGGTGCGATCGCCGACCACTGGCTCGACTGCCACCGGAGGGACGTCAGCCTGTCGATCACGACGACGCGCAACGAGGACGTCGACCAGATCAACCGACACATCCAACGACGTCGGCTCCGAGCCGGCCAGCTCGACCCGGACAGCGGCATCTTCATCGCCGGCAGCGCAGCGTTCGCCGGTGACGTCGTGGCGACCCGCCGCAACGACTGGGCTCTCCCGTCCTCCGATGGTGACCGCGTCCGCAACCGGGAGCGATGGACGATCGAGGCCGTCAACTCGGACGGCTCACTCCTTCTCGCCGATGGCGACCGGCGTGTCCTGGTGTCAGCCGACTACGCCAAGCACTTCGTCACTCTGGCCTACGCCACCACCGAGCACGGCGCGCAGGGCATCACCACCGACGAGAGCATCACCCTCGTCAGCGACGCCACGACGCAACGCGGCCTGTACGTCGGAGCCACACGCGGCCGGCAACGCAACGCGGTGCACGTGGTTGCGCCCGATCTCGATCAAGCGATCGAGCGCCTCGACCGCGTGATCGGCACGGACCGAATCGATACCCCTGCCATCGAGAAGTGGCGTCGCCTCACGCATCGCATCGCACCTTCGCCAAAGGCAATGCCGCCGAGCGCGGAAAGCGCTCCGCCGGGCCTGGTCCTCTGACACCGCCTTCGGCCTGTTAGAAGTCGTCGTAGCTGAGCTCGGCGAGAACGTCTGGATCAACTCGATCGTTCTCGATCAGCGACGGCACACCGCTGGCGGCGATTTCGTCCCGACCGGTCAGTATCAACTCGCACACATCGCACTGGAACCGATCGACGATCGTGGTGGGCGCGGCAACCCAGAAGTAGTTGGTTCCGTCACGGTTCCAGTCGACTTCAACGTCACCGTTGTCAACGAGGTCGCCGAAGGCACGGGCTGGACTTGCGCAGACTGGGCATTCGATCGCTGTGAAGAGCCCGGCATCCCCGTCCGCGTCTGCTTCGATCTCTGCTTCGGCTCGTGCAGCGAGTTCGGCGAGCCGATCCCCGACTGTGCGTAGGCGTTCTTGCGCCTTCGCCTGCGCAGTGGCCACTCGAATCTCGACAGCGTCCCGCGCCTCCTGGGCAAGTGATTCTGCAATGGGAAGGCTCTCAGCCCAGAATTCGCTGGGCGGAATCTGAACGAGCAGGTCGATCGCCTCGACAAAGGCACCTGCTTGCTCTATCCGTTCATCGTCCGCCAAGTTGGCGATGGTCCCAACGTGCTTCATCATGTTGCATCTGCCGAGCGTCTCCCGAACTTTCGGACCGAGATC
>JBCBDK010000508.1:0-3224 GCA_038529675.1 Actinomycetota bacterium | reverse complement strand
CACGATGGTCCACCGCCTGCCCCACATGCCGCTCATCGCCGGCGCGTTCCGCGGCGGAGAGCTGGCTGAGTCCGCCGTGCGCGCACTCGCCGAGGCGTGGTCGGCACCGGTCGCCGACGCCTTCGCCCAGTCCGAGGCGATGTTGCTCGGCTGGGCACAGAAGTTCCCCTACTCCGACTTCAAGGACCTGCTCGACGTGTGGCTCGCCCACGCCGATCCCGACCAGCTCGCGGCCGACTCGAACGACCAGCACGAGCGGCGCCAGCTGTACGTCTCGAAGATGCTCGAAGGCGTCGGCAAGCTCGACGGCATCCTCGACCCTCGGATCGCGATCGAGCACGTCGAGTCGAAGCGACAGCTCGACCAGGCGACTGCTGGCGAAACGCTGTTCGGGCCGACCTTGCCGAAGCGTCGCACCAAGCGCAACCGACCGAAGGTCTTCGCCACCATCGAACTCGAGCGACTCGTCGGCGGCACCGGTGCTGGCATGATCGACACGCACCTCGATCACCACACCGTACGCGCCGAGACCATCCGACGACTCGCATGCGACGCCGGCATCCACCGGTTCATCACCGGGCCGCTCGGCACCGTCGTCGATCACGGGCGGGAGTGTCCAGCCCTTCGGGGCCGGCCACTTCGTCATCACCGCACCCGACGGACGCACGCTCCTGATGCGCCCGCCGACGGTCGGCGCCGCCCCACCCTCGATTGCCTGAACGCCACCGCCGGGTCGTGACCTCACGCCGTCGCCGGCGCGGCCGCCTCCGAGTCATCCGGCGGCGCGTCGACCCAGGTCGCCTCGGTCAGCGGCGCGAGACTCATGCTGCGTGCCGCGTTCGGGTCCGGCTCCATGACCCGCACCGTCAGCGCCTCGCACAACAGTCCGACCGACGTCCACGCCTGAGGGCTGCCATCGGGGCCGGTGTCCCGGTAGAAGGTTGCGCTACTCGGATTGATGGCCGACGAGACCAGGTTGCCAGCGACGAGACCGCCCCACATCTCGATCACCCGTTCCGCCGTGTGCCCGCTCGTGTACCGCAAGCCGAACATCTCGATCACCGCATCATGGACGTCGCGATGCATCGTGAACGGCACGGCAGTCGAACGAAGCAGTGACGATGCGTCCGCCTGTGAGCCGTCACCCACGGCGACCGCAGTGGTCAACAGCACCCGATAGCCCGGGCTCTCGGCTGCGGTGCGAACCCAGATGTTGGTCGAGAGGCGCATCAGCTCGCGGAACACCACGCCCATCTCGTAGGGCGTACCGCTCGTGATGGTCTCGTGCTGGTCTGCCAGGTACGCGATCACGTCGTGTTGCGTCGTCTCGAACGCCGAGACCGGGTCGTCGGTCAGCAGATGTGCCAGCACGTCGCGGTGGAAGGCCGTCTGGGGCGGCACGTCCTTGCCCTGGTACAGCCGGTAGGCGGACTGCTGGGGCACATCGGCAGCCACGTGAGCGTCTCGGAGCGTGATCGACTGCACCGGGTTCGCGAGGCCCTTCTCGCGCAGCAGGGCCCGAGCTGCAGCAAGGAGGCGTTCTCGATTTTCGGCAGAACTTGGCAACGTCGGTCCCCCGCCCTTGCGCTTCGAATGTAATTCAATTACCGTCGTCGGCTGATGTAACCAAATTACACAGCAGGGCGAGAAACCGGGGATCACTCATGTTCAACCGCACCACCTCGAGGTCAGCGCACGAGACGCGGGTCGCGTCCCGCCGTGGCACGCGCTGGATCGTTCGGCGACTCCTGCTCACGGTCGCACTCGTCGGCGCGACGCTGGGAATCACGCCGGCACCGACGGCGCAAGCGATCACGAGCGGGACCGTGCTGGTCGGCAACGGCGGCAATTGTCTCGACGTTCCGTTCGCGAACCGCACCAACGGGACGAATCTGTGGATGTGGCAGTGCAACGGGACGAACGCCCAGCGGGTCTTCATCCGGAACGGTCGCATCGAGATCATGCAGAGCGGCAAGTGCCTCGACATCGAGGGACCCTCGACGAGGTCGGGCACGCCCGTACAGATCTGGGATTGCCAGAACGTTCCGCAGCATCGCTGGACGGTCAGGGCGGACGGCTCGATCTACAGCAGCTACGCGCGGAAGTGCCTCGACGTGTCCGGCGGGAGCACGGCTGCTCGGGCCAAGGTCCAGATCTGGAGCTGCAACGGAACCAAGGCGCAACAGTGGTACAGCTACGACTCGCGGTACTCCACCACGTACGGCGAGCGGCTCTACTCCCACACCTACCAACTCGGCCTCTCGGCGAACGAGACCGTCCGCGTCAACAACCTCTTCAAGACCGACCCGGGGCAGTTCTTCCCCTTCCGTCTCGATCGAACCAGGTGCCTCGACTGCGGCCGCGTGCTCGGCGTCGGGAACATCCTGAAGCTGGAGGGGCAGTACGCGATCGGCGACGTGATGGTGGTCGACTCGCACTCGACGGGATGGAAGTTCTTGGCGTTGCCAGGGCACATCGCCCAGGGCGGAACGGTCGAATTCACCCTGGTCCACAGCTCCAGCACCTACGACCCCAACGACCGCGGTGCGTTCCTGACCGTCACCGCGTACGGGCGAGGCGGTCTCGAGGCGTCGAGCCCGACGTTCTTCGTCTCGTCAGTCGGCCGGGCGACCTGGAGCAAGATGGCAGCAGCGATCAACTGCTGGGACCTGAAGCAGAGCAATCCGAACGCTGCGTGCTGAGGCTGCCGGCTCACCCGCGACTCAGATGAGCATGCCGCCGTCGACGCGGAGCGCGTGGCCGGTCGTGAACGACGATGCGTCTGAGCACAGCCAGAGCGCTGCGGCCGCGATCTCGTCGGGATCGCCGAATCGACCGAATCGGCTGAGCCGCTTGGCGACCGCATCGGCGTCACGGCCGCGTCGCGCCATGGCGTTGCGCAGCATCGGGGTGTCGATCGCCCCCGGGCAGATCGCGTTGACGCGGATGCCGTGGCGGGCGTAGTCGAGCGCCGCGCTGCGGGTGAGCCCCAGCACGGCGTGCTTGGACGCCGTGTACGCCGGCTGCTCGTGCTGTGGCGAGAACGAGTTCGTCGACCCGATGTTGACGATGCTGCCTCCACTCGACTCGAGCATGGCCCGGATCTGATGCTTCATGCACAGGAACACACCCCGCGTGTTCACGTCCATCATCCGATCGAAGTCGTCGTCGGCGCGTACCGGGCGACTCGATGCCGCGGTCAACGCAGCGGCGATCGAGTTCGA
>JBCBDK010000507.1:0-3229 GCA_038529675.1 Actinomycetota bacterium | reverse complement strand
CGCCGGATGAACATCGGCTGCTTCAGCGGCTTGCCCTTGGCGTTGAGCGGGCCGTCGGGCGAGCCCGCCGTCCACTCGTAGAACCCGTCCATCGGGATCAGGATCCGCTTCTTCTTGAACAGCCCCTTGAACGCCGGCTTCTCGGCGAGGGTCTCGGATCGGGCGTTGATCATCTTGGAGGCGATCTTCTTGTCCTTCGCCCAGCTCGGGATCAAACCCCAGTGGAACGCCTCGACGCGCTTGGCGCCGTCGGCGTCGGCCACCACGCCGTAGATGTCGTGCGTCGGCGCGACGTTGTGGTTCTCGCCGAGCGTCTCGGTCGCCACGTCGGCGCCGAAGTACGCGGCGATCTGGTCGGGTTGGTTGGTGGAGACGAATCGCCCGCACATTTCGCTGCGACTCAGATGGCGGCGTCGGCGTGCGACGACAGCGTTCCGAGTTGACCGGCGAGCCCCGAGACGGCGCCGTCGGACAGGCGGTACCAGATCCACCGGCCCCGTTTGTCGCCCTCGATCAACCCTGCCTCGGAGAGGATCTTGAGATGGTGCGACACCGTCGGCTGCGACTTGCCGATCGGGCCGACGAAGTCGCATGCGCACACCTCGCCCGCCTCAGAGCGCCCGATGATCGAGAGGATCTGGAGTCGGGTCGCATCGGCCACCGCGGCCAGGCGGCTCGCCAGTGCCGTGGCGTCATCGCCGCGAAGCCAATCGTTGACGCCGCCGCAGCAGGCCGTGGAGTCGGAATCCTCGCTCATATCCATGCAGTTCGATATCTTGAGGACCGCCGTCGGCCCTCGCCTCCGACGCTACTGCGCTCCCAGCCGATGACGGACCACCAGACACACCCGACGCTCGCGCCACGTCTCCTTGCCGAAGCTGTGGGCAGCGGGTTCCTGATCGTCGCCGTCCTCGGCTCGGGGATCATGGCCGAGAACCTCTCCCCCGACGACACCGGCCTCCAGCTCTTCGAGAACGCTGCAGCGACCGCTGGTGCACTCGTCGCGTTGATCATGGCGTTCTCGACCGTCTCGGGCGCCCACTTCAACCCAGCGGTGTCGTTGGTCGAGCGTCTGCTCGGACACATGACGAACGGCGAATTCGGTGCGTACGTCGCAGCCCAGATCGCAGGCGGATGCCTCGGCGCCGTGCTGACCAACGTCATGTTCGCCGACATGGCGAACGTCGAGGGGCCGATCTTCCTGTCCGGCCGCGACCGGGACACGTCGGCGCTGCTCGTCTCGGAGGTCGTGGCCACGATCGGCCTGTTGCTCGTGATTCACGGTGCGAGCCGGCATGGTCGCCCGAGTGTCGTGGCCGTGTCGGTCGGCGTGTGGATCGGCGGGGCGTACTTCTTCACGTCGTCGACGAGCTTCGCCAACCCGATGGTCTCGATCGCCCGAACGCTGTCGGACACGTTCGCCGGGATCGCACCGTCGTCGGCGCCGGGGTTCCTCGTTGCCCAACTCGTCGGTGCGATCATCGCCGTGCCGCTCGTCCGAACGCTGTTCATCCACGTCTCGCCCGCTGCGCAATCCTCCGCCGAGACGTCATGACGTCATCTCACGGCCACCTCGTGTTCACCACGACGTGGTTCGATCCCGAGGCGTCACCCACCGCTTGGAGATCCACATCATGACCACCCGTGTCGGCATCAACGGCTTCGGCCGGATCGGACGACTCGTCGTTCGCGGCCTCCGTGAACACGCCGACGTCGAGCTCGTCCACGTCAACGATCCGTTCTGCGACGTCGAGACTGCTGCTCACCTCCTCGACTTCGACACCGTGCACGGCCGCTATGGCGCCGAGGGCGACGTTCGCCTGACCGGCGCGTCGATGGAGGTCGACGGCCGTCCGGTGAGCGTCTCGGCGCACCGGGAGCCGAGCGCCATTGCCTGGCAGGATCTCGGCGTCGACGTGGTGCTCGAGGCATCGGGCGTGTTCAAGACCACCGAGGCACTGCAGCCCCACCTCGACAACGGCGCGAAGAAGGTGATCGTCGCCGCGCCGGTGAAGAGCGACGGCGTGCTCAACATCGTGATGGGTTGCAACGACGAGCTCTACGACCACGAGCGCGACCACATCGTGACCGCGGCGTCGTGCACGACGAACTGCCTGGCGCCCGTGGTGAAGGTCGTTCACGAGCAGATCGGGATCGAGCGCGGTGTCATCACCACGATCCACGACGTCACCAACACCCAGGTGATCGTCGATGCGCCGCACAAGGATCTCCGGCGAGCCCGCTCGGCCCTCAACTCGCTGATCCCGACCTCGACCGGTTCGGCGACGGCGATCACGATGATCTATCCCGAGCTGACCGGCAAGCTCGACGGGATCGCCGTACGCGTGCCGCTCCTCAACGCGTCGCTGACCGACGCGGTGTTCACCGTGGCGCGAGACGTCACGGTCGACGAGGTCAACGATCACCTCCGTACCGCAGCCGCTGGCGAACTCGCCGGCGTCCTCGGCGTCGAGGACCGTCCGCTCGTCTCGGCCGACTACGTCAACGACACCCGGTCGAGCATCGTCGACGCCCCATCGACCATGGTGACGGACGGACGGCTCGTGAAGATCCTCGCGTGGTACGACAACGAGTACGGCTACGCGTTCCGCATGGCCGACCTCGCAGCCAAGGTGGCCGCCTCACTCCCGTCCTGACGGGTGGCTCGGCATGCAGCTTCGCAACTACGTCCTCGTCACCGCCGGGTACTGGACGTTCACGATCACCGACGGTGCGCTGCGGATGCTCGTGCTGCTCGAGTTCCACGAGCGCGGCTTCTCCCCCGTCTCGATCGCGTTCCTGTTCCTCCTCTACGAGTTCATGGGGATCGTCACGAATCTCGTCGGCGGCTGGGTCGGTGCGCGGAGCGGGCTGAACCGGACGCTGCTCGCGGGACTGAGCCTGCAGATCATCGCCCTGACCGCCCTGACGCTGCAGCAGGAGTCGTGGGCGACGTGGGTGACCGTGGCATTCGTGATGGGCATGCAGGCCCTCTCCGGTGTCGCCAAGGACCTCACGAAGATGAGCTCCAAGAGTGCGGTCAAGTTCGTGGCCGGCGAGGGGTCGCTCTTCAAGCTCGTGGCGATATTGACCGGATCGAAGAACGCGTTGAAGGGCGTCGGCTTCTTCGTCGGCGCGGCCCTGCTCTCCGCGGTCGGCTACGACGAGGCGTTGCTGATCCTCGCCGGCGGCATCCTCGTGGCGCTCGTGTCGGTGACGATCCTGCTGA
>JBCBDK010000506.1:0-3245 GCA_038529675.1 Actinomycetota bacterium | reverse complement strand
CCTCGATCGACGTCGGCAGGGGCAGTACGACGGTGTTGAATCTGCGCCGGAGGGCGGACGACATGTCGTTGACGCCGCGGTCGCGGTCGTTGGCCGTTGCGACCAGATTGAAGCCGGGGATCGCGGCCACCTCGGTGTCGAGTTCGGGGACCGGCAGCACCTTCTCCGACAGGACGGTGACGAGCGCGTCCTGGACCTCGGGCGGCATCCGGGTGAGTTCCTCGACGCGGACGATGGAGCCGCGACGCATCGCGCGGTGGATCGGACTCGGCACGAGGGCAGCCTCGGACGGGCCCTCCGCGAGCAGCTGCGCGTAGTTCCAGCCGTATCGCAGGGTTTCCTCCGTGGTGCCGGCGGTGCCCTGGACGAGCAGGGTCGAGTCGCCGCTGATCGCTGCGGCGAGATGCTCACTCACCCAGGTCTTGGCGGTGCCCGGCACGCCGAGCAGGAGGAGCGCCCGATCGGTGGCGAGCGTGGCGACGGCGATCTCGATCAGTCGCCGCTGCCCCACGTACTTGGGTCGCACGACGATGTCGCCGGCAGCGGTCGACACGGTGCCACCCAACAGGTACTCGACGACCGCCCACGGCGAGAGCCGCCAGCCCGGCGGGCGCGGCCGGTCGTCGGCGTCGGCCAGCGCCATGAGCTCGCCGGCGTACTCCGCCTCGGCGTGCGGCCGGAGCACCGCGTCGGACGTCGGGAGATCCGGTTGCGTCATCGACGACGAACCTACTCAGCGGGTGTCACGGCTCACGGCGGGGCGGGAGAGATCGCGGCGCGAATCGCTGCAACGATCGCGGGCTCACCGTCGATCGCGAGACGACCGCTCGCTTCGAGCGCTCGGACCGATCGGGAGCCGCGCCGCGCGGCATAGACCGAGCCGACCGTTGCCATGACCGATGCGTCGACCGGCGTTGCGGGCGCATCGTCGACCCGCCGGATCCGGAGCCGATCGTGTTCGTCGGCGCTCGCCACGTCCACGATGAAGTGCTCGTCGTCCACGTCGAACCCGATCGTGCAGCCGCGGTCGGGCAACGCCTCGGGTCGCAGGACGAACCGGATGCCGAGGCGACGGAAGTGATCATGGAAGACCTCGTCCGCGCGGGCGTGTTCACGGTCCATGAGGGCGACGCCCCACCGGCCGAGTTCGTCGATCACCGGCGCGAGGGCCCACCCACGATCGGTGAGTTCGTAGCCGTCATCGGTTGCGACGATCACCTCGGCGGCCACCAGATGACGCAGCCGATCACTGAGCAACGTCGGCGAGATGCCGACCAATTCGGAACGCATCCGCTGGAATCGACGTGGCCCGTCGAGCAGATCGCGGACGATGACCAACGTCCACCGATCACCGACCACGTCGAGCGAGCGAGTCACCGGGCACCGCTGTTCGTACGACTTCATCGCCTCGTCACCTCCTCGTGACCGTGGTGCTGTGTCCCTGCTGTGTCCGTGCTGTCCATGCTGCCGATCCGGGCGAGAGGCATCCACCCTTGACCAGTACAGATTTCGTACCTAGGGTCGTCATCGTCGCACACCAGCGATCGAGCGCGGCGACTCGGGGACACGGAGGGATCATGTCCGTCAAGGACCACTACACCCATGGCACGCCCAACTGGGTGGATCTGGCCACCACCGACGTCGAGGCGGCGCAGGCCTTCTACGGCGCGTTGCTCGGCTGGACGTTCACGGAGAACCCGACGGATCAGGGCTCGCCGTACGTCATGGCGACCAAGGGCGGCAGGAACGTCGCGGGCATGATGCAGATGGCCCCCGACATGCAGGCCGGCGGCATGCCGTCGATGTGGAACACCTACGTCGCCGTCGACGACGTCGCCGCCATCACCGCAGCGGCCGAGAACGCTGGTGGCTCGGTGATGGTGCCGCCGATGCAGGTGATGGAACACGGCCACATGTCGATGATCGTCGATCCGACCGGTGCACCGGTCGGGCTCTGGCAGGCGGGCGCCCACATCGGCGCAGAGCTCGTCAACGAGCCGGGAGCGATCTGCTGGAACGAGCTCCAGACACACGACGTCCCCGCAGCCGCGGCGTTCTTCGAGCAGCTCCTCGGTTGGGGTGCCCAGACCGAGGCGATGGAGGGCATCGGGTCGTACACCGTGTTCATGCTCGGCGAGGTCGGCATCTGCGGGTCGCTGACGCCCCCGATCGCGGAGGTGCCACCACACTGGAGCGTGGTGTTCGCCGTGGAGGACGCCGATGCCGCGGCAGCGAGAGCCACCGAGCTCGGCGGTGGCGTCCACGCCGAGCCGTTCGATGCGATGCCCGGCCGGATCACCGTGTTGTCCGACCCGACCGGTGCCGTGTTCCAGGCGATCCAGCTCCACTCGACCGACTGACTCGCGCGCTCGATCGACCCGACCGACCGGCACGGGCGGTTGCGTCGGTCGGTCGGGTGCCGCGCTCACGACCGAGTCACGGACTGCAGCGAGTTCGACGCGAAGCCGCTCAGTCGACCGAGAGGTCGTCGAGCATCCGGGCGCGGGTCGTCGCGAGGTCGCCGAGCACGCCCGCCAGTCCCGCTCCGGCCGAGTACGGATCCACGGCGTCGAGCACCGCTGCGAGGTCGGCGAGGGACGTCGGAGCGATCCGGGCGACGAGGTTCACGAGCACACCGCGGTGCGGCGCGCCGAGCGCACCGTGTTCGAGGCCGGCGCCGACCGATCCACCTGCCTCCGCACCCGTTGCGTCGAGGAGGTCGGCGAGCTCCGGCGGGATCGGCAACGACGGCAACGCCGCGAGTGCCTCGGCCTCGACGACGGCATCCGGTTTGGTGCAACCGAGGTCGGGCAGGTGGCCGGTGAGCCAGTCGGCGATCGGGCCCGCTGCGACCCGCGCTCGCAGGTGTCGCACGGCGTCCGACCGATGACGAGCGAGTGCCGCCGGGACGAGTTCGGGTGCGAGTCGCCACCCGTTGCCGACCAGCACGAGCATCCATTCGTCCTCGAGCACCGGCCACGACGTCGTCACGTGGTGCCACCGATCGACGGCGGCCGGGACGCACGGCGGACGTGGATCGGGCTCGGGCGCAGCAAGCGGGTCGAGCGGAGCGGCCGGGAGAACACCCGCTCGGCGCACCGTCGCACACGCCGCGACGTGGGCGAGCATGCGTTCGGACGGTGACGACCGGGCGGTGTCGGCGACGAGGTCGGCGAGCACACCGACCGGCTCGGGTGGATCGCGCCGATCGGTGCCGAGCAGCGCAGCGGTCACCAGCTCGCGCC
>JBCBDK010000505.1:0-3254 GCA_038529675.1 Actinomycetota bacterium | reverse complement strand
GATGGTCGTGGTCGCCGTCCGCTGCGCTTCCGTCTCCCACTCCGTGCGCCTCGTCGCTGGCGTTTCCCTCGGCGCCGTGGCTGTCGTTGGCGGCGGCGCTCAGCGACTTCGGTGCGCCCGCACCGACAAGCTCGTTCTCGCCGTCGCTGGCGTCGGCGTGGTCGGCGTGCGCACCGTGATCGCCGTGATCGTCGTGGTGTTCGCCAGCGGCAGCGCCGCGGGGCTCACCGAAGAAGGTGAGGTACGTGGCGCGGGTCATGTACATCGCGGTCAGGGCCGCACCACCGAGGCCGACCCACATGAAGAACGTGTAGCCGTTGTTGCCGACGTTGTCGATGATCTCGTCCTTCGACCAGAAGCCGGCGAACGGGATCACACCCGTGAGGGCCAGCGTGGAGACGACCCAGGCACCGAAGGTGATCGGCATGTGCTTGCGCAGACCGCCCATGTCCTTCTTCATGTCGAAGGAGTGGTGCGAGCCGGAGTGGCTGATCGAGCCGGCACAGAGGAAGAGGCAGCACTTGAAGAAGGCGTGCGTGAAGATGTGGAAGACCGCCGGCAGCCACGCGCCGGTACCGAGGCCCAGCATCATGTAGCCCAGCTGCGACACGGTCGAGTAGGCGAGCACCTTCTTGATGTCGTCCTGGACGAACGCGAGCAGCGCAGCGATGACGATCGTGATCGCACCGATGATGGCGATGAACGAGAGCCCGCCGTTGGCGATGTTGAAGCCCTCCCAGAACACCGGGTAGATGCGGGCGACGAGGAACACACCGGCCACGACCATCGTCGACGAGTGGAGCAGCGACGACACCGGGGTGGGGCCGGCCATGGCGTCGGGCAGCCACGTGTGCAGCGGGAACTGGCCGGACTTGCCGATGCAGGCGATGAATAGCGACGTCGCGCCCATGACCAGCACCCACGAGGACGCCTGACCAGACAGCGCCCACGCCTGGATCGCTTCGAGACTGAACCCGTTGAAGCCGGCGTCGCGGAGTGCCGGGTTCTCCTCGATCCAGTCCTCGACGCCGAAGTAGACGATCGCCGTGCCGACGAGCAGGCCGACATCGCCGACGCGCACGGTGAAGAACGCCTTGAGCGCCGCCTTCGCGTTGGGGAGCTCCTCCCACCAGTGCCCGATCAGCATGAACGAGCAGAGGCCCATGATCTCCCAGCCGAGAATGAGCTGGACCATGTTGTCGGCCATGACCATGACCAACATGCCGGCGGAGAAGAGGGTGAGGGCGCCGAAGAACTGGGTGTAGCGACGGTCCCCGCGCACGTACTCGAGGCTGAAGATCTGAACGAGCAGCGAGATGAACGCGACCAGCCAGAGGATCAGCACGGACAGGCCGTCGGCGTGGGAGCCGATCCCGAACTCGAGGCCCGAGTTCTGCCACCAGACCCAGGTCTCGGTCACCGGCTCGACGAACGGCTTCGCCTCGCCCTCCCCGGCGCTCGGGAGCTGACGGCCGAACGTCTGGAGCACGCCGACGGCTTCCTCCTCGCCCTTGTCCCCCTTCGCCGAGTCGACCCGGTTGATCCATTGGATGCCGGCACCCGTTGCGACGACGAGTGAGGCGGCCATCGAGGCGATCCCGAACTCGGAGCCCTTGTTCGGCATCTTCTTGCCGAACAGCATGATCAGCGCGAACCCGATGCCCGGGATCAGCGCAGCGAGCCACAGGTTCTCGAGGAACCACCCCGAGCTCAACTTGGCAGCGTCAGCAGCGAACACGTCAGCCCTTCAGTTCCGAGAGTTCGTCGAGCGAGATCGACTTACGGTTGCGATAGATCAGCAGCACCATCGCGAGGCCCACGCCGACCTCGGCCGCTGCGATCGCGATCACGAAGAGAGCGAAGATCTGCCCGTCGATCGAGCCGTTCATCAGCCAGAACGCGATGAGGTTGAGGTTGACCGAGTTGAGGACCAACTCGATCGACATGAGCACCATCACGGCATTGCGCCGAGCGATGACCCCGTAGACGCCGATGCAGAACAGCACCGCAGCGAGGAGGAGGAAGTTCGCAGCAAGCATCAGATCAGGTCCAGACCGCCGAGGGAAGCGCCAGCGACGAGGCGGACGCGTCGCGAGGAGAGAGCGGAGCGGACGACGAGGGAGCCATCAGAGCGAGAGTTCGCAGCAAGCATCGCGTCAGTCCTTCCGCGCCAGGACGATGGCGCCGATGGCGGCGGCGAGCAGCACGAACGTCATACCGAAGAACGGCACCAGATACGCGGACAGGACGTTGTCGGCGATGCCTTCGGTGATTGCGTCTTGGTTCGCTTCGACGCCCAGTTCGCCGATGATCCCGTCGTCGTTCACGTTCGGGAACGCACCGTCGTCGAACGCGGCATCGAGCACGACCCAGCCGAGCAGGCCGAACAGGATCACCGCGACCGGGATGCCGACCGCCCACGTCGGGTTGTTGAGCCCGATCTCCTTGCCGATCTGGGCGCGGGTCAGCATGATGCCGAACAGGAACAGCACCATGACGGCGCCGATGTAGACCATGACCTGGCTGACGGCGACGAACTCGGCGGCGGCCAGGATGTACTGCGCGGCAACGCCGGCGAGCACGAGCGCGAGCCAGAGCGCGGCGTGGACCACGTTCTTGGTGGTGACGACGCTCAGCGCGGCGAAGATCATCAGCGCGGCCACGATGCCGAAGCCGATGTTCTGCGCCACGTTGACGCCCTCGGCAGCCAGGATCACCACGCGATCCCCCTCGGTGTCTGACACACGTGGGGATCGATGTCCACAGGCATCACTTGCCGGCTCCCACTTCGAGTTCGGGCGCCTCGGGCACGGTCTCCATCCACTCGCCGAGCTTCTCCTTGTCGTGGAGGAGGTCGGCGATGCGCGGCTCGGAGTATTCGTACTCCGGGCTCCAGAAGAGCGCGTCGAACGGGCAGACCTCGACGCAGATCCCGCAGTACATGCACAGGCCGTAGTCGATGTCGAACCGGTCGAGATGATTGACCTGACGCGGCTTGCCGCCGGCGCGTCGTGGCGGGGCCAGCTGCTTGTGCCCCTCGATGTAGATGCACCAGTCCGGGCACGAGCGGGCGCAGAGCATGCACGCGGTGCAGTTGTCCTCGTGGAGCGCGATGACGCCGCGGGCGCGGACGGGCGGCGCTTCCTTCTCGTGCGGGTACTGGACGGTGTTCGCACCGTCCTTCACCGTGCGACCCTTGGTGGCCATGGTGTCGCCGTGGCCCTTGAGAAAACCGGGAACCTTTGGCATGTGTT
>JBCBDK010000504.1:1028-3260 GCA_038529675.1 Actinomycetota bacterium | reverse complement strand
GCCGACCGTGCCGTCGTCGTCGAAGTCGGTGTCGAAGCACTGCTCGATCCGCGACAGCAGATCGGCAGGCATCTCCTCGTCGAGGCACTTCTTCTGGATGACGGTCTTCAGTTCGGCGTGGAAGTCGAACGCATGGTTGCAGTCGGGGCAGCAATCAAGGTGGTGCCGGATCGAGTCCCGTGCCTCGGTCGACAGCTCGCCGTCGAGGAAGACGTCGAGCTCGCGGAGCGTCTCCATGCAGTCCGGCTCAGAGCAGGCGCCGCTCGCATCGGTCGATGGAGTGATGGGTTGTGTCGTGTCGCTCATGTGATGTCGCTCGCTGGTCGCACCGTCACGATTCGGGAACTGATTCGACGAGATCGTCAGCGGTGGGCTTGGCGATCCCGTTCTCGACGGCATAGTCGTACAACGCCTTCTGCATCGCCTTTCTTCCCCGGTGCAGGCGTGACATGACCGTGCCGATCGGGATGTCGAGCATCTCGGCGATCTCCTTGTACGCGAACCCCTCGACGTCGGCGAGGATCACCGGCATCCGGAAGTTCTCGGGCAGCTGCTCGAGCGCCTCCTTCACCTGGGTGTCGGGCAGCATCTCCATCAACGACTCTTCCGCCGATCGCCCGATCGTGGGGTCTTCGAAGGTGCCCATTCGTTTGTAGAGATAGAGGTCCTCGACGTCGGCGAGGTCGGTCTCGTCGAAGCGACGCTGCTTGGCGCGGTACTTGTTGATGTAGGTGTTCGTGAGGATTCGGAACAGCCAGGCGCGCAGGTTGGTCCCGTCACGGAACGTGTGGAAGCTCCGGAATCCCTTCAGATAGGTCTCCTGTACGAGGTCCTCGGCGTCGGCCTTGTTGCGGGTCATGCGCATCGCGCCCGCATACAACTGAGGCGCGTACTGCATCGCCTGCTCGGCGAAATCGGCCTGATCTGCCATGTCGCCGACCGTACCGCACGTCGTGAGGATTCGCATCGGCAGCGATTCGTCCGCCGTGCCGGCGTCGGGGTCAGCCGACGCGTTGGGAGACGCGATCCATGGCGGCGACGAATCGCTCGAGCATCCCGGCCAGGTCGGAGCGTTCCTCCGGGCTGAACTCGCCGAGTAGTTGGGCCATGATGTGGGACCGCCGAGCGTCGGCCGCGGCATGGACGCCGCGTCCGTCGTCGGTCATCCGAACCATCACGACCCGGCCGTCGTCGGGCGACGGGTACCGCTCTGCCAGCCCGCCGGCCACCAGGGACTGCACCGCCCGGGTGGCGGTCGACGGGTCGACCCGCAACCGCTCCGCGAGTCCGCGCATCGTCCGATCGCGACGGGCGAGGAGATCGAGCGCGTCCATCTGCCCCTGCCCGAGTGGGTGGTCGGTGCCGTAGATGTAGTCCCGGATGCCGGACATCGACGCACCGCGACGCATCTCGGTCCAGGCCCGACCGATGCGGAGCGCCTGCTCGCGATCGAGCGGGTTGGTGAAGTCGACCGCGGCCGACTCGCCGACGACGTCGGTGTACGTGCCCACCGGGGTGGTGGACTGCGCGTCGGCCGCGGCGGAATTGCTCATGTGATGACAACGCTAGTCACCGAGTGTGGAACACCACGGGGCGGGGACGACGACGGGCTTGTGACCTGCGATGATCGGCGGCATGGACGCCGATCCATCGTCGCTCGACGAGGCAGCGGTCGATCGCCGGACGCTGCCTGGTGAGCCGGTCACCTGGTGGCGCAACCGGTTGCACGCGTTGCTCGGCACGCCGCCGAGTACCGGCAACGACGTCACGGTCCTCACGAACGGCGACGAGATCTTCCCGGCGATGCTCGACGCGATCGACCGGTCGGCAACATCGGTCGACTTCGTCACGTTCGTCTGGTGGCGCGGCGAGATCGCACAGCGGTTCGCCGCCACCTTGGCGGCGGCAGCGGCGCGGGGATGCCGTGTTCGGGTGTTGCTCGACTCGCTGGGCGCCCGCAAGCTCGACGACGAACTCCTCGAGCAGATGCGGACCGCAGGGTGCGAGGTCCGCTGGTTCCGACCGCTCTTCGACAAGGTCCCCAAATTCACCGAAGCGAATCGGCGAACCCATCGCAAGATCCTCGTGTGCGACGGCAGTGTCGGCTTCTGCGGCGGCGTCGGGATCGCCGAGGAGTGGACCGGCGACGCCCGATCACCCGACGAGTGGCGCGACACCCATCTCGAGCTCCGCGGACCGGTGGTGGCCGGCTTGTACAGCGCGTTCCTCGAC
>JBCBDK010000504.1:0-1018 GCA_038529675.1 Actinomycetota bacterium | reverse complement strand
CGACAACTGGGTCGACCAGCACGATGACGACTTCGACCCGGCGAGCGAGTTGGAGATCGACTTCGCGGAGCACGGCCGGTCGACGTGCTTCGTCGTCCGCGGTGCTGCGGAGACCGGGTCGAGCGATCTCTGGAACCTGATGATGGCGCTCGTGCAGCTCGCACGACGCAACGTGACGATCGCGACCGCGTACTTCAATCCTGATGCGCAGATGCTGCGGGCGTTGGCCGAGGCGGTCGAGCGCGGCGTGCTCGTCACCCTGCTCGTGCCGGGGACCCACGCAGACAAGCGCTTCATCCAGATCGCCGGGGAGCAGTCCTACGCCGAGTTGCTCGATGCCGGAGTCTCGATCCAGGAGTACCAGGCGTCGATGATGCACGCGAAGGTCGTCACGGTCGACGGGGTCGTCGCCACGGTGGGGTCGTGCAACCTCAACCAGCGCTCGATGCAGCACGACGAGGAGGCGAACGTGGTCGTGGTGGATCCGCTGGTGGTGGCCGATCTCGACGCCGGGCTCCGTACGGACCTCGCAGCATCGACCGAGATCGATCCGGTCGAGTGGGCCGAGCGCGGGCTCGGCCAGCGACTCGCCGAGCGGGCGGCGAACGTCGTCGAGCGCTGGCTCTGAACGACCGTCAGGACGGGTTCGACGTGGTGCGGGTGGCGAGGTCGAGCGCTGCCTCACGGATCGCAGGGGTCAGCGACTTCATCGTCGACGAAAGATCGTTCGATCCGAGCAGGACGGCGATCGCCGGTGCGAACAGGAACCAGCCGAGGCTGAGCGCGACCGACGCAGCGAAGTCCGCGTCCAGCTCGACGTCCTGGTCGGGGCGGAGCTCGCGCATCTCGGCGAGCAACTGTCGCAGCGGGCCGTCCTCGGGGAGTACCGCCGACGGCGAGGTCTGATGGAGGAGCACGCCGGCGAGGATCTTGGCGAACGCGAGGTGCTCGAGCCCGTGGTCGAACACGATACGCGCGACCTCGCGCACGCGCTGATCGTCGTGGTCGAGTTCCTGGA
>JBCBDK010000503.1:0-3261 GCA_038529675.1 Actinomycetota bacterium | reverse complement strand
AAGGTCGCGGTCAAGTGGCTCAAGCCGAACCTGGCGACCGACGAGATCGTGGCCGCGGACATGGCTGCCATCACGCTAGTGGTCTCGTGAACTCGAGCCGGCGCAATGCAGGAGGACGCGAGTCTGAACTCGCGCGTGAGACTCGAGGGTTCACGTGCCGCGCGTCAGCTCGCGCGGTTCGCGTCGGCTCGCCTGCGGCGCGCTGTGCGCTCGACGACTTCGCTGATCGCCAACGTCACGCCGGCACCGATCAGCCCCAGGATCCAGCCGCCGACGAGCCAGGCGATGACGCCGACGGCGATCACGGCGACCAGCCAGATCAGGTTGCGTTTCGACACGCCCCGAGTCTTGCAGGCGGGCCGGGCGGGTCCGGTGATCTCGGTGTTCGGACCAGCGGGCCCAGGGCGTCAGGTGATCTCGTGGAAGGCGACGCCGATCGTGCCGCGCCCGCCGTGGGTGCCGATGACCGGCCCGATCTCACCGACGACGATCTCGCCGTCGTAGTGCGGTCGGAGCATGTCGACGAAGGTGTCGACGTCGGAGCAGTCGGCGTGGAGGACGGCGAGGTTCTCGATCCGGCCCTCGAACGACACGATCTTGTCGACCAGGAACTTGAGCGCCTTCGAGCGAGTCCGCTGCTTGCCGCCCTGTTCGACGACGCCGTCGACGACCTCGATGATCGGCTTGATCGAGAGCGCGGTGGCGAGCAGCGCCGTCGCGTTGCCGATCCGGCCACCCTTCTTCAGGTTCTCGAGCGTGTCGAGTGCACCGAACACGCGGGTGCGCGACGCGAGGCCTCGGGCGAGCTCCTCCACCTCGCCGACGTCCGCACCGTCGGCTGCCGCCCTCGCGCACGCGAGCGCGATCGTGCCGATGCCGAGGGTGACGGTCCGGCTGTCGACGATGCGGACATCGAGGTCGACGGTGTCGTCGTCGGCCATCGATCGGGCAGCGAGTTCGGCGGACTGGATCGTCGCCGAGAGTGCGCCCGACAGCGACACGACGACCACGCCGCTCGCGCCGTCGGCGGCGAGGCGTCGGTAGACGGTCTCGAACTGACCGGGCGCCGGCGCTGCGGTCTCGGGCAGTGTGGGGGAGTTGACCGACCGCGTCCAGAACTCGGCGACGCTCAACTGCTCGCGGTCGATCAGCTCCTCGTCGCCGAAGCGGATGCTCAGCGGCACGATCTCGATGCCGTGCGCCTCGGCCACCTCGGCCGGAAGATCGCAGGCGCTGTCGGTGACGATGCGAACAGAACTCACGGGTCCACGCTAGCGACCGGCTCGCCGCCGTTCTCCCGGCGCCTCGCACGCCAGTGGCTGAACCACCAGGTCAGGAGCAACAGGATGAGCGTCGCGGTCACCAGCTGAGCGACACCCGACAACGCCTGGACGCGTGTCGACACGCGGATCGGTTCGGCGAGCGGCTCGCCGAACGGGGTCACGATCCGGACCTCGACCGACGTCGTCCCGTTGGAGCGGGCCTCGACCGGAATCTCGATCTCGGTCGTCGAGTCGGGCGCGAGCACCACCTCGCGGTCGCCTTCGGGGAAGGCGAGTCGCGGCGAGGACAGCTCAATCCGGACGGTGAGGGTGTCGTCGGAGGTGTTGCCGATCGACAGCGGAATCGTCTCGCGTCGGCTCGTCAGGGTCAGCGAGAACGGCGTGGGTGCGACGATCGCGCGAGTGAGTTGGTCTGCCTCGGCTTCGAGCCCGTCGAGCGCGATCCGCGCGTCGTCGTCGGAGTAGGCGGTCGAGACGAGCGCGTCGAGGACACGGGTCCACTCGGTCGGCCTCGCGTCGTCGACGGGGAGCATCGACGCCGCGTTCGCGAGGACGAGGTTGGTCAGGCCGATCGACGCCAGCCGATCGTCCAGCGACGGCCCGGCCTGCTCGGGCAGCGACGGCACCGGCTCGATTCGTTGGGTCCCGACTCGGGACGGCAGGGTGGCCGCGTCGACGACGTCGTGGAGGCTGCTCACCGAGTCGAGGCGGACGAGCTCGTCGAGGATGACCGGATCGAGCGGGCCGAGCCCCGGCGCCGCGAGCAACCGGCCGCGGGGGACGCCTGCATCGAGGCCCGACTCGACGACGCCGAGGTGCAGCCGCGCGAGTTGACCCACCGTCCACTCCGTCAGGGTGCGGTCGCGCAGGACGTCGTCGGCGGTCGCGGTGCCGAACGGGGTGTCGGTGTCGTCGATCACCAGGACCGGCATCGAGGCGCCGTCCCCGAGCGGGAGCTCGATGAACCGATCGCGCGCCGGGTCGTCGGGCGTCGGGTCGAGCGTGGCCTCGGCGACCTCCTCCGTCATCGCGAGCGCACGGACGCCGAGCGTTCGCAGGAGTGCGGCCGCCTCGATGCTGATCGGATGATCGACGAGCCACACGTCGCGGCGGATCGGGACGCCGGCGAGTGCGACCTGGAGCTGTTCCTCGCCCGCGGTGAGCTGGCGAACGAAGGAGTCGTCCCGATCGACCGCGACGGCCGAACTGATGTCGAACGGTGTCGCCGGCAACGCTTGCACGGTGTCGTCACGCAACGACTCGGTGACGATTGCGCCCGCCGAGGTACCGATGGTCAGATCGGTCACGACCCTCGGCGGGATCGAGACGAGGAGCGGCGCATCGGTGGCCTCGGCGAACTCGGCGACCCGCGCCGCCTGCTCGACGAGTCCGTCGAGTTCGTCGCCGTCGACCAACCGGCTGGGCTGCGGCACGGCGGTGACGGTGGCGATAGCAACCGGTGCTACCTCGGGTCGAGCCGCCGTCCGGTGCAGGACGGTGCCGTGGCGCGCGACGAACGCACCGTCGGCGCGGAGTGTGACGAGAACGGGGTAGAGCCCGGGCTGATCGACGCGGAGTCGATCGGCTTCGCTCGGCGCGGTGTCGGTGCCGATCACGAGCCGCAGCAGGGCGGTGCCGTCGTCGCCGATCGAGATCGCGGGGCGGACGTCGTCGATCAGGATCCCGTCGATCGGCTCCTGGAAGGCCTGAGGGATCGCGTCGCGTCCGAGGCGGCCGATGAGGTCGTCGACCTCGTCGAGCTGGTCGTCGACGACCACGTCGACCGACAGCAGCACCGGGTCGTCGGGCGGCGGCGGAACGGGCGGTGGCGGTGCCGTCGGTGGCGGCGTCGCCGGTTCGGCCGCGTCGTCGGCGCCCGGTGGCGGCGTGGTGGCCGGTGGCGTGGGTGTCGAGGTCGTGGCCGGGGAGGTGGTGCTCGTCGGTGGTGGAACGGTCGTGGGTGGTGTCGTCGTCGTGG
>JBCBDK010000502.1:0-3268 GCA_038529675.1 Actinomycetota bacterium | reverse complement strand
CGGCTGGTGCAGCTCCGCGATCCGGCGACCCACGTCGGTCATCGTCTCGCGGAGCTCTGCCGGGAGGAGGACCTCGACCTCCAACCCGAGTGCGACGAGTTGGCGGATGGCGGTGTCGTACGAGTCGAACCTGAACGACCCTTCGATCCAGTCGAGCCGGTCGGGATGGGGTGCAGCGTGCGGCCTCGGTCGCCACCCGTCGGGCGCACCGGTCACGAGTGCGAGTTGGAGCGCGCCGGGCGAGATACGTACGCGGACGCGCCGGATGCGACCCCGCCCGGGCGACAAGCCGGCCGGGAGCGGCGGCACCTCCTGTTCGAACGTGTCGAGCAGCTCGAAGCCGCCGTTCGGGCCGCGGGTGGCGAAGACCGGGACGCCGGAACCACTGAGCACCTCGAGGTCGCGAAGCACGGTGCGCTCGGAGACCTGGAGGCGACCAGCGAGTTCGGCGGCGGTGAGTCGGCCACCGTTCTGCAGGGCGATCAGCAGGCTCAGCAGGCGACCAGCGCGCATCGGGCCGCCTCGACGTCAGCGAAGAATCTCGACATTCATGACAGATGGTGTCATGAATTGGGGTGCAGTGTCTCGCACCATGACGTCGTTCGAGACCACCGCCCAGATCACCGCCGACCCCGCCCACGTGTGGGCGACGCTGTTGCTGACCGAGCAGTGGCCGTCGTGGGATCCTGCGCTGGAGCGGGTCGAGGGTGAGCTCGCCGAAGGTGGCCGAGTCGCGTTCCACGTCTCGTCGTCGTCCCGGACGTTCACGAGCAAGGTCGCCACCTGGGAGCCGGGTCGCCGGCTCGTGCTCCGTGGTGGGATGCCACTCGGGCTGTTCGCAGGCACGCGGACCTACGAGCTCACGCCGGTCGGCACGGCGACGCGCTTCCACATGGTCGAGCGGTTCAGCGGCCCGCTCGCTCCGCTGATCGTGCGGAGCATTCCCGACCTCCAGCCGTCGTTCGATGCGTTCGCGGACGGGCTGCGTCGTGCGGCGGAGTCGACCGCCGTGAGCGCCTGACATCATCCGAGCGGAACCGGCACGAGGAACGAGGGAGCGGCATCGACATGGCTGATCACATCGAAGGCGACGGGACGAAGGACGATCCGTGGATCCTGACCACACCGCCCGGCAAGTCGGAGTTCGACGCATGGCGCGACGAAGCAGCCGACCCGCCGGCGCTCGTCATCCAGGTTGGTTCGACGCGGTTGAGTTATCGGCTGCGCTGCATCGAGGACCTGCATCAGATGCTGCTCGACCACGGCGACTGGATGGCGCTCGGCAACGCGGACGAAGGCAAGCCGGTCAAGCCCGACACCGTCGAGGCGTGGGCGCGCTCGGAGGACAATCCGGTCGGCGGGTGGTACGGGCTGCGAAAGGGCTACCGGGGTCGGTTCGGCAACTACGTGCCGCCCGTCCTCGAGCACCTCGGCCTGGCCGAGCTCGAACACAACGCCCGCAACAACCGGATGCGTGCGATCTGACGAGCGTCGATCTCTTCGCGTCGGTCTGCGTACACCTGGTGGCGGAGTACGGAACCACATGAGCGCAGATCGGTTCGGGGCGGCGCGTCACCGCTCGCCGGGAGCGCGAGTCCGTAGTGTCGAGATGTGGAGTACGTGGCGATGCCACCCCGAGCGGCGGAGTTGGCGTCGGTGGTCGAATGCGTCTGGATGTGCCGCCGTCCCGGTGCCACCGGTACCGAGTCCGTGTTGCCCAGCGGGCGAGCGCAGCTCGTGATCGGCCTCGACGCGTCTCATCGATTCGCGTCGTTCGTCGGGCCGCTGACGCGCCCGAGAACGATCGAATCGGCAGCGCAACGCCGAGCGATCGGCGTCGTGTTCCGGCCGGGCGGGCTGACGGCGGTGACCGGATGGGCTGCGTCGGACGCAGCCGACGACGACGTCGGTCTCGATGCCGTGACACGGATCGACGTGACAGACCTGCTCGAACACCTCTGCAACGTGCCGTCGGCGGTGGGAGCCGTCGATGCCGTCGAGCGGGTCCTCTGCTCGCAACTCGCGATGGTCGATCGGGCTCCGTCGGGCGAGGTTTGGCGGGCGATTCGGTCGCTGGAGAACGGTGCCACGGTGCCCGATGCCGCGGCGAATGCAGGCGCCGCCCCTCGGCGACTCCGGCGCACGTTCCGCGACGAGGTCGGGATGACGCCGAAGCGTTTCGCCCGGTTGCAGCGATTCCGGGTCGCGCTCAGCTCGGTCCGCGCAAGACCCGTGCGGCCGCTGGCCGAGGTCGCCGTGGCGTCCGGCTATGCCGACCAGGCACACATGACCCGCGACTTCGTCGAGTTCGGCGGGGTGACGCCGGGTGCCATCCACGGCGACGGCAGCTCGACGCCGACGCATCTGGCGGGCTGACCGATTTCTTCAAGACGCTGCCCGGCGGAGGGGGATCATCGGCTCATGACCGCTCCGAAGCTCTTCACCCGCCTGGTCGCCGACGACGCTGCCGCGGCACTCGACTTCTACGCCGCTGCGCTCGGTGCGACCGAGCTCGTCAGGTACGAGGACCCGTCGGGAAAGATCGTGCACGCCGAGTTCCAGCTCGGTGACGACATCGTGTCGGTGACGGAGGCCGACGGCTCGGTGAACCGTTCTCCTGCCGATCTCGGCGGGTCGGGTGTGCTCCTCACGCTCGTCGTTGCTGATGCCGACGCGGTGGGCGCAGCGATGGAGGGGGCGGGCGCGACGGCCGTCATCCCGATCGCCGATCAGTTCTACGGCCGCCGCGAGGGTCGGCTGCGCGATCCGTTCGGGCACCTCTGGATCATCAGCCAGGACGGTGACGACCTCGACCCGAGCGAGATCCAGCGTCGGGTCGACGCCGAGTCAGCCGGGTGAGAGTTCGACCCGCTCGGGAAGGCCACGCCCGTCGTTCCACCAGCGATGTGGGTTGTCCCGATTCGGGTCGTAGGCGGCTCGGCTCGCCCAGTCCTCCCGGAGGAAGATGACCGGCTCTTCGTAGTGGTGGACGTGCATCACGGCGTCCATGACCTGTTCGAGGACGGCCGTGTCGCGCGGGAGTGAGATCTTGAGCTCGACCATCGGGTACGTCTCGGTCGTGCCCGGTACGAAGTCGTCGACGTGGGTGGCCGTGGAGCTGCCGGCCGGCGGGCGCGCCGTCTCCTTGCCGACGGCGGACACGCTTGCGTTGCGCTCGTACCGACCGTACGTGAGCGGGAAGACGCCGACCACGGCGTCGAGCAGGCGATCGACGTCGCCAGGAAGTGTCTGGATCTCGCGCGTCCAG
>JBCBDK010000501.1:0-3274 GCA_038529675.1 Actinomycetota bacterium | reverse complement strand
CGGTCCACGAGGTGTGCATCTCGCAGCCGGCCGCATCAGCCCCTCCCTGAAGGCACCGGTGGACCCGGTCCTTCAGCGCCTCCAGGCTCGACATGTCCCCGCTGCGCACGTACCACTCGGCCGCAGCGCGCGACGGCACGATGTTCGGCTTCTCGCCTGCGTCGGTGAAGATGCCGTGGATGCGCTCGTCCGGGCGGATGTGCTGCCGGAGCGCCGCGACGGCGTTGTAGCCGAGCACGGCGGCGTCGAGTGCGTTGCGGCCCTGCTCCGGTGACGCAGCTGCGTGAGCCGCCCGGCCGTCGTAGGTCGCCTGGAGCCGCTGGATGGCGATGGTGTGCATCGTGCGCAGGTCGCGGTCGGCGGGGTGCACCATCATCGCCAGGTCGACGTCGTCGAACGCCCCGCGGCGGATCATGAACTCCTTGCCGCCGCCACCTTCTTCGGCAGGCGTGCCCAGGATGGCGACGCGACCACCGAGTGCTGCCGCGACCTTCGCCACGGCGATCCCCGCGCCGAGGCCCGCCGAGCCGATGATGTTGTGCCCGCAGGCGTGTCCGATGCCGGGCAGCGCGTCGTACTCGCAGAGCACCGCGACGGTCGGACCGTCGGCGTGGCCGACCCGTGCGTCGAACGCCGTCGGCATGTCGTAGGCGCCACGCTCCACGTCGATCCCGTTGTCGCCCAGCACCCCGGTCAGCGCCTCGTGGGCGTGGTGCTCCTCGAAGTTGAGTTCGGGAGTGCGGTGAATCGAGTGGGACACTGCGAGCAGCGCCGGCGTGAGGCGCTCGATCTCAGCCCGAACGATGTCCTTGGCCTCAGCTGCCTGCATGCGTCGAGATTACCGGCGCCGACGGAGAGGGTCGGCTCGGCGACGCCGCCGTTGAGGCGGCCGCAGTGCGCCGGTGGCCGCTCTCATCGCGTCACGTTCTTCAGCTGCAGCCGCTGGTGCTGCCGCAGCTCGGGCAGACGTGGCAGCTTCCGGCGCGCACCATCGTGGCGCCGCACGGCATGCACATCGGGGCGTCGGTCGCGGGGCGCGGCACCCGGTGCCTCGGTGGCGCGGCCACCGTGTCGGTCGGCCTCGTCGAGGTCACCGCTTCGTCGACGCCCGGCAGCGTCGGCTGGCGTCGCTCGTCGACCGAGAAGACCCCGAGCTCGGCTCGCTCGTCGTACTCCATGTACTCGAGCGCCAGACGTCGGAACAGGTAGTCCATGATCGACCCGGCGAAGCGGATGTCGGGATCGTCGGTCATCCCTGCCGGTTCGAACTTCATGTTGGTGAACGCCTTGACGAACGCGCGCAACGGCACGCCGTACTGCAGGCCGTAGCTCACGGCCTTGGCAAAGGCGTCCATGATCCCGGCCATCGTCGAACCCTGCTTGGAGACCGTGAGGAAGATCTCGCCCGGCCGACCATCGTCGAACTCGCCGATCGTCACGAAGCCCTTGCAGTCGGCGACCTGGAACTCGAAGGTCCTACTCCGACGCCCTCGGGGCAGCTTCTGTCGCACCGGCCGTTGAACGGCCTCGTCGATGACACGGCCGACGACTGCCCCGGCCGCCTCCTCCGCAGCAGCGACACCTCGGGGAGCGGTCGACAGCGGCTGGCCGACCTTGCAGTTGTCGCGGTAGATCGCCACCGACTTCAACCCGAGCTGCCACGCGAGGAGGTGCAGCGCGGCGACGTCATCCACACTCACGTGCTCGGGCATGTTGACGGTCTTGCTGATTCCCCCGCTGAGGAGCGGTTGCACCGCCGCCATCATCCGCACGTGCCCCTCGTAGTGGATCGTGTTGTCGCCCATCGAGCACGCGAACACCGGGAGGTGACTGGACGCAAGGTGGGGCGCACCGATCACCGAATGGTGCTCGTCGACGTGCGCGACGATGTCGTCGACCTGGTCAGCGTCGTACCCGAGGCTGCGGAGTGCGCGCAGGATCGAACGGTTGACGATCGTCATCGTGCCGCCGCCGACGAGGTGCTTGGTCTTCACGAGCCCCAGGTCCGGCTCGATGCCCGTCGTGTCGCAGTCCATGGCGAACCCGATCGTCCCGGTCGGTGCGAGGACCGTCACCTGACTGTTGCGGACACCGGCGACCACGGCGTCGTTCGTGGCCGCCGCCCACGCCCGTCTTCCCGCATCGACGAGATCCGGTTGCACGACATGCGCGTCGGCGATCGATGCAGCGGCCGTTCGATGTCGGTCGAGCACGTCGAGCATCGGCTCCCGATTCGCCTCGAAGCCGGCGAACGCACCGACACGAGCGGCGATCCGGGCGCTCGTGGCGTACGCCGCGCCCGACATCAGCGACGACACCGACGCCGCCCAGGCCCGACCCGCGTCGGAGTCGTACGGCAGTCCCAGTGCCATCAGGAGTGCGCCGAGGTTGGCGTAGCCGAGCCCGAGCTGGCGGTATGCGTGGCTGTTCTCTGTGATCGTCGGCGTCGGATAGTCCGCCGCCCCGACGAGGATGTCCTGGGCCGTGATCATCACCGCGACGGCGTGCGCAAACCCCTCGACGTCGAAGACGCCACGGTCGTCGAGGAATGCCAACAGGTTGAGCGACGCCAGGTTGCAGGCACTGTCGTCGAGGTGGAAGTACTCGCTGCACGGGTTGCTCGCAGTGATTCGACCGGCGTTCGGGGCGGTGTGCCAGCGGTTGATCGTGGTGTCGAACTGCAGCCCCGGGTCGGCACACTCCCACGCGGCCTGATTGATCCGCTGCCACAGCTCGCGGGCGCGAACCGTGCGGACGATCTCACCCGAACCGACCGCTCGGAGCTGCCACTCCTCGTCGTCGAGCACCGCCTGCATGAACGCATCGGTCACTCGCACCGAGTTGTTGGCGTTCTGGAACTGGACGGAGGAGGCATCGACGCCGTCGAGCGACATGTCGAATCCGGCGTCGCGCAGCGCTCTGATCTTGCGTTCCTCGTGGGCCTTGAGCCCGACGAATTCCTCGATGTCGGGATGGGCGACGTCGAGGATCACCATCTTCGCCGCGCGGCGCGTCGTGCCGCCCGACTTGACCGCGCCGGCCGAAGCGTCGGCGCCGCGCATGAAACTGATCGGACCCGACGCTGTGCCACCGCCGCTCAACGGTTCGACCGAGGCTCGAATGCGCGACAGATTCACGCCGGCGCCCGAGCCTCCCTTGAAGATCTTCGCCTCCTCGCGGTACCACTCGAGGATCGAGTCGAGGTCGTCGTCGACGGAGAGAATGAAGCACGCACTCGCCTGCTGTGGGACGCCGTCGATCCCGATGTTGAACC
>JBCBDK010000500.1:0-3282 GCA_038529675.1 Actinomycetota bacterium | reverse complement strand
AACGCTGCCGCCGAGCCCGGCCCGACATCGAAACCTTTCCCACCGTCGGGGATGCGAGTCCCGAACTGGGCGAATTGGTCGTTCGCGTCGACACCGGTCATGTCGCCGGGCAGGTGGATCACCGTGTCCTTCGACGCCGCGTCGGTCAGCAGACGCTTGCACGTGTCGACCATGTCGGGCTCGAACAGCGAGTCGCCGATCGGCTTACCCTGTGCGGCGAAGAACGTGAAGCACATCGCCCCGCCGATCACGAGCGAGTCGACGACATCCATCAGTGCCTCGACCACGCCGAGCTTGCCCGAGATCTTGGCGCCGCCCAGCACACCGACGAACGGCCGCTTCGGCTTCTGGCGCATCCCGAGCAGGATGTCGACTTCGCGTTCGAGCAGCCGACCCATCGCCGACGGGACGTGTTGCGGCGGACCGACGATCGACGCGTGCGCCCGGTGCGACGCTCCGAACGCGTCGTTGACGTAGCCGTCGACCCCGTCGATGAGCTGCGCGACGAACGCCTGATCGTTGCCGGTCTCGCCCGGATCGAAGCGGAGGTTCTCTCGCAGCTCGACACCGGGCGCGAGCTCGGCGAGCCGTGCCCGCACCGGGTCCATCGAGAACTCCGGCTTCGGTTCACCCTTCGGCCGACCGAGATGGCTGGCGGTGACGACGCTCGCACCGCGCTCGGTCAACCACTCGATCGTCGGCAACGCCGCACGAATGCGGAAGTCATCGGTGATCGTTCGGGTGCCGTCGGCCTGTTCGGCCAGCGGCACGTTGAAGTCGGTGCGGACCAGGATGCGCTTGCCCGACAAGCCGCCGAGCTGCGCCTCGAGGTCCTCCAACCGGGGAATCTCACTCATCCGTTCCTCCCATCCCCCTCGGTGTCAGACACACGTGGGGACGGTGTCAGACACGGAGGGGGATACCTCACTTCTTGATCTTGCCGCCGGCGAACTCGACGAGGTCGACGAGGCGGTTCGAGTAACCCCACTCGTTGTCGTACCAGCCGTTGACCTTGACCATCTTGCCCATGCTCATCGTGAGCCCGGCGTCGAAGATGCACGAGTGCGGATCGGTGACGATGTCGCTCGACACGATCGGGTCCTCGGTGTAGCGAAGGACGCCCTTCAGTGCCGCCGACTTGGCCGCCTTCGCGAACGCAGCGTTGATGTCGTCGGCCGAGGCCTTGGTCTTCAAGTTGGCCGTGAAGTCGGTGAGCGACCCGGTCGGGACCGGCACTCGCAGCGCCGTTCCGTCGAGCTTGCCCTTCATCGACTCCATCACGAGCGACGTGGCGCGAGCCGCACCGGTCGAGGTCGGCGTGATGTTGATCGCCGCCGCTCGTGCGCGCCGGAGGTCGGAGTGCGGCCCGTCGACGAGCGCCTGGTCGCCGGTGTAGGCATGCACCGTGGTCATCAGGCCCTGCACGACGCCGAACGCATCGTCGAGCACCTTGACCAGCGGGACGAAGCAGTTGGTGGTGCAGCTCGCGTTCGACACGACCTTGTGCTGGCTGTGCTTGAAGGTCTTGTGGTTCACGCCGTAGACGAACGTGGCGTCCGCTCCGGAACACGGCGCCGAGACGACGACGAGCGGTGCGCCGCCATCGAGGTGAGACGCTGCCTTGTCGCGGCTGTTGAACACGCCGGTCGACTCGATGACGACATCGACATCGAGGTCACCCCACGGGAGGTCGGCCGGGTTTCGCTCCGAGAGGACCTTGAGCGTGTCGTCGCCGACCTTGATGCCGTCCTTCACCGCCTTGATGTCGTCGGGCAGCACGCCGAGCACCGAGTCGTACTTCAACAGGTGCGCCATGGTGTCGAGCGAGCCAAGGTCGTTGACAGCGACGAAGTCGATGTCGGCTCCCTGCTGCTTGGCAGCCCGGAAGAAGTTCCGGCCGATGCGTCCGAAGCCGTTGATACCGACGCGCACAGTCATGGTGGTTGGTCCTTTGGTCGAGGTGGTGAGGATCGAGGTGATCGGAGTCGTTGGCCATCGCAACGCGGCCGAGGTCGACTGTACCGGTCGCCGAAGACCTACCGCAGGGTCACTTGGCCCTGCTTGCAGGCGATCGGTCGGACGCGCCGGTGAGCGGTCAGGTCGCGAGGTCCCGGTGGGTCGTTCGCACGGACCGGCCCCGGTCGCGTTGACGTCGCGCCAGTTCTTCGGCGATCGCCACCGAGCGGTGACGGCCACCGGTACACCCGACGCCGACCGTGACGTAGCTGCGGCCGCCGGTCGCATACCGCGGCAGCAGGCTGTCGAGCAGCCCGTCGAACCGATCGAGGAAGTCCTCGGCGGCCTCGTTGCCCAACACGTGCTCGCGGACCGCATCGTCGAGACCGGTCAGTGGACGGAGATCGGGCACCCAGTGAGGGTTGGGGAGGAATCGGACGTCGATGACGATGTCGGCGTCGCGCGGGGCACCGTGTTTGAACCCGAAGCTTCCGATCGACACCTGCATCTCACCGCCGGCACCCGAGGTGAAGGCCGAACCGATCCGCTCGGTGAGTTCGTGGACGTTGAGATCGGTGGTGTCGATCACCAGATCTGCGACCGCACGGACCGGTTGGAGCTCGCGCCGCTCGAGCTCGATCGCCTCCACCAGGCCGTCGACCTGGTCGGCAAGCGGGTGGCGTCGGCGCGTGGCGTCGTATCGCGAAACGAGCGCCGCGGTCGTTGCGTCGAGGAACAGGGTGGTGACGTCGTGACCCTGCTCGCGGAGCTCGTGCACCTTGTCGGCAAGGGTCTCGTGCCGCCGCCCTCCGACGAGCGCGAGGCGATCGATCTCCGCGCCCGGGCCGGCGGCGAGGTCGACGATCGTGTCGATCAGCGTGGTCGGCAGGTTGTCGATGACGTACCAGCCGAGATCTTCGAGCACGTCGGCCGCGCCTGATCGACCCGCCCCCGACAGGCCGGTGATGAGCACGATCTCGGCCATGGGCCGAGCGTACCGATCAGGTCCGTCGCATCCGGAGATAGAGCAGCCGCGGGAACGCCGCGCTCGCGGCGTAGCCCGGCGCTTGCGCAAGGAACTCGTCGGGAGGTGCCGGCTCGACCATCCGCTCGAGGACGAGACCGTTGGCTGCGAGCGCATTGAGGTAACGCGACAGCGGGCGGTGCACGAACCGGATCCACACGCCGAGTTCGACCTGTTCGGTGGTCTCGGTCTCGACGAGGTACGGGCCGAGCCGCCAGTAGCTCTCGGGCGGGTCGACCATGTGGTCCTCCACCCAGGCGCTGCCGGGCGCTTGGAGGATCGGGTGGGTCAGGAAGAACGCG
>JBCBDK010000499.1:0-3283 GCA_038529675.1 Actinomycetota bacterium | reverse complement strand
GCTCGTACAGCTGCTCGGCGAGCGGTCGGGTGGCAACCCGCTCTTCCTCACCCAGCTTGCGCGCATCGCCCGCGAGGACCCGGAGGCCGATCGTCTCCCCGGTTCGCTGCGGAGCCTGATCGCCTCACGACTCGATGCGCTCGGGCCCACGGCGCGGGCGGTGGTGGACAACGCAGCGGTGCTCGGCGTGACCGGACCGATCGGTGCGCTGGAACGGTTCGCCGGTGAGATGGACCAGGAGTTCCATCCGTCGATCCTCGACACGCTGGTCGCCGACGGGCTCCTCGTCGTCGACGACGGCTGGTGGAGGTTCCGATCCGACGTGGTCCGCGAGGTCGCATACCAGACGTTGACGAAGTCGGCGCGGGCACAGCGCCACGCCGGCACCGCGTTCGTGATGGATCAGTTCGGCCTGGCGCCGGTCGACCTGGTCGCGCACCACGCCGCGAGCGCGGCCGAGCTGGTCGACGAGATCGGCCCGACCGAAGCCGTCCCGGTCGACATCCGAGATCGCGCGATCGAGTTGTTGGTCGCGTCCACGCGACGATCGCTCGAACTCGGTGCGTTCAACCAGGCGATCCGCACGGCGACGAGGGCGATCGACCTCGACCCCGACGAGGACGTCGTGCGGGCGCTGCTCCTCCTGCGCGCCGAAGCCGCGGCGGAACGACGCGAAGGGGAGTTGGCGCGTACCGATGCCATGGCGGTACTCGATCGCTCGGTCGAGGCCGGCGACGAGGTGCAGGAGGCGGTCGCCCGCCGGCTGGTCGGCGTCCTGGCCCAGCAGGCCGGCGACCTCGGCACGGCGCGCTCCGAACTCGACCGCTCCGTGGAGATCCTCCGCGGCCTCGATCGAACCTCTGGCGCCGACTCCGATCTCGACGCGTCCCCCGCGGGTGCGGGAGCGGCGACCGGGCCGACCTCGTCCGCCGGCCACACGATCGAGCGTGAGCTCGCATCGTCGTTGAGCGAGCGCGGGTTCGTCGAGGTGTTCGGCGGGTCGCTCGCCGACGCCGACGCCATTCTCGGGGAGGCCGAGACGCTCGCCCTGCGACTCGAGGATCGACGCCAGCTCGCCTGGGTGCGACAGCATCAGTCGTGGGTGTCGTTCCTCGCCGGGGACTTCGAGGCGGCCGAACGTCGCCTCGAGGTGTCGTCCGGGCTGTTCGACGAGCTCGGTGACCGGTCCGGGGCCGGGTGGGCGACCGGCCTGCTCGCGTACCTCCGGTTCTTCGAGCGTCGGTTCGGTGAGGCGGAGCAGCTCGCCGTCGACGTGCGCGAGGAGGCGTTGGCGCTGGGCGAGCGGTGGGCGCCGGCGATGATGGACTCGCTGCTCGCGTCGATCCGCCTGTGGTCCGGGCGGTTCGGTGACGCGGAGGAGTTGTCCCGGCGAGCGCTCGCCGGGTTCCGCGACCTCGGTGATCGCTTCGGGATCGTGCAGGCGTTGGTCCCGCGGATGCGGGCCCTCGTCGCGCTCGGCGACGATCGCGAGGCGGAACGGTCGATGGAGGAAGCGATGTCGCTCGCCGATGCGTTCGGCGACCTCGCGATCCCGACCGTCGCCGCCGCGGGGACGGCGACGCACCTCGGGCTCGGTGAACGTGCCGTGACGCTCGGTGAGGCGGGCCTCGAGCGGCTCGAGGCGATGCACGCCGAAGGCTCCGAAGCGCGCATCACACTCGCGCTCGGCCTGTGCCAGATCGGCGACCCGGAGGGTGCGCTCGCCCAACTCCTCCACGTGTCCGAGGAGCGTCCCTTCTCCCACGCGGTCCGGACGGTCGCGCTGGCCATGCTCGGCGACACGGATCGTGCGATCGCGGAAGCCGACCTCGTGAACGTCGACGGCGACGCCACCTACCTCGATTGCGTCATCTCCGACGTCGCCGCTGCCGGCGCGACCTGCATCTCCGGCGACGGGGTGGACGGCGACGTCGAGCGTCGACTGCAGCGTGCCGGTCGGCTCGCCGATCAGGTCGGTGACGCGGTTGCGCGGTCCCTCGTCCGGTCGGCGCGCCGGCGCTGGATCACCTCGCCCGAACCGGTCTGCGATCCGGCCGGAGTCGACGAAGGGGAGCAACTCGGGCCAGGATGGACCCGGATGTTGGATGAGATCAGCGCCCACGGCGCCTGCGACCCGGACGGTGAGACCATCGGCGATGACGGCGGATGACGACACGATGAGCGCGTCGCCGCCTCCGTCCGTCGGCCCCACGCTGCTCGACGACGCCCATTCGTTTCGCGAGCAGTCTGCGGCGTCCGTCCCCGGTCGGCTCGCATCGCTGCTCGAGGACCGCGTCCGTCGCCTCCACGGTGACGCCGACGCCTCGCGTCCGCCCGACGACCTGACCGCCGCCGAGCGAGCCGTGATCGAGGTGGCCGAGCAGTTCGTCGTCGATGTCCACGGCCTGACCGACGACGGGTTCGAGCGCCTTCGGGAGTACTTCCGCGACGACGAGATCGTCGCGGTCATGTTTCACCTCGCCTGCCTCGACGGCTTCGGCAAACTCGACGCCGTCACCGGGCTCCGTCCGACCCGCACCCCCGACTCGCACGAGAAGACGACGACCTCATGAGCACCGTCCCACGACTCCCCTCCGCGGTGGAGAACCGTCCTGCCAACATGTCGACGCTGCTGGCGCACCAACCCGAGCTGGCCCGAGCCTTCGGCGAGCTGTACGCGCGGTTCTGGAGCCACGGCGAGGTGGATCATCCGACCAAGGAGACCGTCCGGATCCGGAACGCCCGGGTCACGGACTGCGGGTATTGACGCCAGGTTCGCTTCGCGGTCGCGAAGCAGGATGGGCTCGACGAGGCCCAGGTCGAACGGATCGACGACGGGTGGGACACCAGCGACCTCGGCGATCGCCAGAAGGCGGCGCTGGCCTTCGCCGACGAGTATCTCGCCGCGGCCGGGCCGATGTCGGGGGCGGTTCGCGCCGAGTTCGATGCACACTTCACGGCGGGCGAGCAGACCGAGCTCGGCGTCGGCCTCGCACTGTTCCACGGCTTCAGCAAGGTCCTGATCGCGCTCGGATGCGAACCTGACGAGATGGTCGTCACCGAGTTGCCGACCCCGGGTGCCGCCTGACCAGATGCACGGCAGCGCCGACCCCCCTGCTCCGACGCGCCACCGGACCGGACTGATCGTCGGTCGATTCGACCCGCCGCACCTCGGGCATTCGCACATGATCGACGAGGCGGCGTCGCGCGTCGACGAGCTCGTCGTCTACGTGAACTGCTCGATCGACCGCGACGCGGCGCCGGGCGAACTGCGGGCGTCGTG
>JBCBDK010000498.1:0-3284 GCA_038529675.1 Actinomycetota bacterium | reverse complement strand
CACGCGAGGTCCGCACCTACCTCGACGACTACGTCGTCGGTCAGGACGACGCGAAGAAGATCCTGTCGGTCGCGGTCTACAACCACTACCGGCGGATCCAGTACCAGAACGACGCCGGCACCACCGTCGGCCGCCGCGACGACGTCGAGTTGCAGAAGTCGAACATCCTGCTGCTCGGACCGACCGGCTGTGGCAAGACACATCTGGCCCAAACGCTTGCCCGCCAGCTCAACGTGCCGTTCGCCGTGGCCGACGCCACCGCGCTCACCGAGGCCGGCTACGTCGGCGAGGATGTCGAGAACATCCTGCTGAAGCTCATCCAGGCCGCCGACTTCGACGTCAAGCGTGCCGAGAGCGGCATCGTCTACATCGACGAGATCGACAAGGTCGCTCGCAAAAGCGAGAATCCGTCGATCACCCGCGACGTCTCGGGTGAGGGCGTGCAGCAGGCGCTGCTCAAGATCCTCGAGGGCACGCAGGCATCGGTCCCGCCGCAGGGCGGGCGGAAGCATCCCCACCAGGAGTTCATCCAGATCGACACGACCAACGTGTTGTTCATCCTCGGTGGTGCGTTCGCCGGTCTCGACGACATCATCGAGAACCGCATCGGCCACAAGGGCGTCGGGTTCAACGGCACCGTGCGAAGCCACGTCGACCGCGACCCGGGCGAGCTCTTCGCCCAGGTGCTGCCCGAAGATCTCGTCAAGTACGGCATGATCCCAGAGTTCATCGGTCGTCTCCCGATGATCGGTGCGGTTCGCAGCCTCGACCGCGAGGCGCTCGTGTCGATCCTGACCGAGCCGAAGAACTCCCTCGTCAGGCAGTACGCCAAGATCTTCAGCTTCGAAGACGTCGAGCTCGAGTTCACCGACGACGGCCTCGAGTCGGTGGCGGATCAGGCGTTGCTGCGCGGGACCGGCGCGCGCGGACTCCGGGCGATCATGGAGGAAGTGCTCCTCAACACGATGTACGACCTGCCCGGCCGCACCGACATCGGCAAGGTCGTGATCGACGCCGAGACCGTCACCGACAAGGTCAACCCGACCTTGGTTCCCCGTAAGCAGACTCGGCAGAGGAAAGCCGCGAGCTGACGTATCAGCTGGTGTCTGACACCAGTTGATACACCCGAGGTTGATGATGGACTTCGCCGACGCGCTCGCCTTTCTCGACGAGCACATGACGTATCAGAAGACGGGCCGGATCGATGCTCCGTCGACCGACACGATCACCGCGCTGTGCGCCGGCCTCGGCGACCCGCAACACGCCGCACCGGTCATCCACGTGACCGGTACGAACGGCAAGGGGTCGACCGTCCAGATGATCTCGCGGTTGTTGGCGGCGCACGGACTGACGGTCGGGACTTACACGAGCCCTCACCTGGAACGGGTGAACGAACGCTTCAAGCGCAACGGTGAGCCGATCACCGACGAGGAGTTCGCCGAGCAGGTGGCCGCCGTCGCCGAGATCGCCCCGGTCGTCGGCGTCGACCCCGGCTACTTCGAGATCCTCACGGCGGCGGCATTCCGGTGGTTCGCCGACATCGCCGTCGATGTGATGGTCATCGAAGTCGGCCTGCTCGGTCGATGGGATGCCACCAACGTCGTCGATGCCCAGGTCGCAGTCGTCACGAACATCGGGCTCGACCACACCGAGTTCGCCGGGCCGTCGCTCCGTGACGTCGCGTCCGAGAAAGCCGGCATCGTCAAGGTGGGATCGGCCGTGATCATCGGCGAGACCGAGCCAGACCTCGTCGACATCTTCCGCGAGGCGGGCGGGGCGACCTCGATCGAGCGGGGCGATGGCTTCGACACGATCAGCAACTCGCTCGCAGTCGGCGGACGGGTGCTCGACCTGCGGACGCCGACCACGATCTACAGCGACGTCTTCGTCCCGCTGCACGGTGCGCACCAGGGCTTGAACGCCTCGTGTGCGCTCGCCGCGGTGGAGACATTCTTCGCCGCACCGCTGCCGGACGACGTCGTTCGCGAAGGCTTCGAGGCGGTGAGCATGCCCGGTCGCTTCGAGGTGACCGGTCGCCAGCCGCTGACGATCATCGACGGTGCGCACAACCCAGCTGGGGCCGACGTCTGCGCGTCGGTGTTCTTCGACGACTTCCATCCCGACGGTCGACGTCTGCTCGTGGTCGGCACGCTGCGCGACCCCGAGCAGATGTTGGCGGCCCTACGCGCGGACGAATTCGACCTGGTGTTCGTGGCGACCGCGCCGACACCGCGTGGCGTCCCGGCGCGTGAGTTGGAGCAGGTGGCGATCGCGCTCGGTTGTGACCACGTCGCCGCATTCGACACCGTCGAGGCGGCTTGCGATCGCGCCATCCGATTCGCCGACGGCGACGACGCCATCCTCGTGACGGGCAGCCTCTACACCGCCGGCGCAGCGAGAACCGCCCTCCACGCGCTCGCCAACTGATCCCCCTCCGTGTCAGACACACGTGGGGACGGTGCCTGACACGTGGGTTCTGGACCGTGACACCCCGTGGCCAGAATCGCTGGACATGGGACGACGACGGCGAATCGACTTCGAGGGTGCCTGGCACCATGTGATGCACCGGGGTGCCGGACGTCGAGTCGTGTTTCGGGACGACAAGGAGCGACGCATCTTCCTCCGTCTCGTCGGCGAGATGAAGGAGCGACATGGTGTCGAGGTCCACTGCTTCGTGCTGATGGACAACCACTTCCACCTGCTGGTTCGCTCGGCTGATGCTCAACTCTCGACGGCGATGCAATGGCTGCTGAGCAACTTCACTCGGTGGGTCAACGCCCGCCGGTCCGTCGACGGTGCCATCTTCCGAGGTCGCTTCCACGGCGTGAACGTCGTGACCGAGCGTCATCGCCACCTGCTGATTCGCTATCTCGCCGAGAATCCGCTCGACCTCGGCCCGGAGATCGACCCTGTCACGTATCGGTGGTCGAGCGTCGCCGCCTTCGATCCCCACAGCGGCCTGTCGGTGCCGTGGCTCCACCGAGAACTGGTCGAGGATCTCTACGGCATCGGCGCCCATCTCCTCGTTCGTGCGCTCCGCGAGCCGCCGCGCTCCGACCTGGACGCGCTCGCTGCGCTGCTCGGTGAGCGGTCTGAGCCGGTATCGGTCGCGTTCGCCCGAGCGCTCGGTGCCGCCGAGACCGCCGCCGGGCTCGGCGGCAGCGTCGAGCGCAAGGCGCTCCGCGTCGGCGCAGCATTGATCCTTCTCGATCGCACCGGACGATGGTGTCGGCACGATCTCGGGGCCGCCGCCGGACTCACCGCATCAGCGGTTGCGAGCGCCG
>JBCBDK010000497.1:0-3334 GCA_038529675.1 Actinomycetota bacterium | reverse complement strand
AGACGAGAACACGTTCGTGCTTCACAGCACGCTCGAGTTCACCGCCACTGCGTTCGACGACGAGGGCGACGGCGAGAAGGCGACGGCGCGGTTCGTGTACACGGTGTCGGACGGCAATGGCCACCAGGTCGACGGCGAGGTGACCGTCACGATCCTCCCCGAACCGCTGCCGGATCCACCGATCGCTCAGGACGACCCGGTCACCACCACCGTCGACACGCCGGTCACCATCGACGTGCTGCGCAACGACGTCGACCCGTCGGGCGAACGCCCCTCGCTGGTCGGGACCCCGGGCTGTCCGGGTGGTGGGCGAGCGACGGTCACGGCCGATCAGCAGGTCCGCTACGACCCGCCGCTCGGCCGAGACGGCGCCTTCCGATGCACGTACGAAGTCCGCAACTCCCAAGGCCGCACCGCGTCGGCATCGATCCTGATCACGGTCCGACAGCCGGAGAACCTCAACGAGCCACCCCGTGCGATCATCGACCAGCAGACGGTCGAGCAGGGCGAGTCGGTCACCCTCGACGTCACCGCGAACGACCTCGACCCCGACGGCGATGCTCGGGCGCTGCGGGTCACCTCGTCGACGCAGCCGCTGTTCGGTTCGGCGACGCGATCGGGCAACGACATCACGTTCACCGCCGACGACCAACTCGGCCTGGTGACGATCGAGTACGTCGTCGAGGACGAGGACGGCGGCATCGCGATCGGCCGATTCCAGATCCGCGTCGTCGAGCCCGACCCGGTCGCCCCGATCGCCCGACCAGACACGCGGATCATCCAGGGCCCCGGCACCGTCACGACGGTCGACGTGCTCGACAACGACCGTGACCCCGACGACGACGGCGGGCTCACCCTCGTCTCGGTACGTCGCCTCCGAGGTGACGGCGAGGTGAGCCAGTCCGGCTCGCTCGTGTCGTTCGACCCCGACCCCGACTTCGTCGGCGACATCGTGGCCGAGTACACGATCGAGGACTCCGACGGGCTGACCGACGAGGCAACCGTGACGCTCACGGTGCTCGAGCCGCTCAATCGTCCGCCGATCGCCAACGACGACACGGCGACCGTCGCCAACGGCGGGACGGTCACCGTGCCGGTCCTGTTCAACGACTCCGATCCCGACGGCGACCCGCTCACCCTGTCCATCACGAGCGGCCCCGACGGCTCGCTCGGACAGGCGTCGGTGACGAATCAGTCGATCCGGTTCTCAGCGAACCCGGGCCAGTCCGGCACGGCCGCTATCGGCTACCAGATCACCGACGGCGAGGAGATCGCGACCGCCACACTGCGGATCGAGGTCGCCACGTGCGCGCAGTCCGCGCCGACGGCGGGGGAACCGTTCTTCCGAACCGGCTACCGCCAGCCGATCGCGATCGACTTCGGCTCGTTCACCTCGAACGGCCAGGTCGTCGACGTGGCGGGCCCACCTGGATTCGACGGCACCGTGTACACGCCGCCCGAGGGTGAGAACGGAACGGTCTCGATCGCCTTTGCCGTCGTCAACGAGTGCCGTCAGCGGGCGAACGGCACCGTCACCATCGACGTCAACCAGGATCCGTCGGCGCAGGACCGAGCGATCACCATGGGCCGGAACGACGAGGTGACCGTCAGCGTCGCCGAGTTGGGGAGCGATGCCGAGCCGATCACGATCCAGAGCGCGGCCGGCCAACCCGACTGGGTGTCGCTGACACCGAGCGGGCTGCTGATCCGTCCGACGGAACAGGTCGCCGACGGTGTGTACGGCTTCACCGTGCGGATCGCCGACCCGGGCGGCCTGACCGCGAACGCCAACGTGAGCGTCACGATCACCAACATCGGTCCACGCGCTCGGGCTGATGCCGTCGACGTGCGCTCGGGCCCGGCCACCGTCGACCTCACCGCGAACGACACCGACCCCGACGGGCCCGAGGCGGCGCTCCGGGTCCAGTCGGTGCCGGCGACGATCACGTTCCAGAACGGTGAGACCGGCACGGTCGAGGTCCAGGGCGACGGTCGCTCGGTCCTCGTGTCGCGCGGCAAGGGGCGCGGCACGGCCACCTTCGACTACCGGGTGCGGGATGGATCGGGTGCCGTCTCGGCGCCGGCGACGGTGACGGTCACCGGCCCGCCGCTGAATCGTCCACCGACCGCGCAGGACGACGCCGTCACGATCGAGGAGGACGAGCTCGTGCCCGTGGCGGTCGACGCCTCGGACCCCGACGGCGACGACCTGGAGGTCGTGGTACAGGACGACGCAGGGATCGTCGTCGACAGCGCAGGGCTGCGCATCGATGTTCGTGCTGCCGATCCCGGTGAGTACGCCGTGACGTTCCGCGTGCGCGACACCGGTGGGCTCACCTCGGGTCTCGCGACACTGACCGTGACCGTCACCCCCGACCCCGGCAACGGCACCGACGGCGGCGCTGATGGTGGTGCCGACGGTGGCGCTGACGGCGGCGCTGATGGTGGTGCCGACGGTGGCGCAGACGGCGGCGCGGATGGCGGTGCGGACGGCGGTGCGGACGGCGGCACCGCCACGACGGGCGGCGGCTGAACGGTCTGCGGCTCAGCGGCTGCGGGATCAGACCGGCGATCGCGTCGCCGAGCGCAGGCTGCGCACGCTGAGCCGGCGCCGGACCCGTGTCCGCCACGACCGGCCCTCGTCCACCGAGCGCTCCACGACGGCGAGACACGTGGCAGCGTCCGCCGCAAGCAGGTCGGGCCGAACCGGGTGGCCGAACGTCGCCGCCGTCGAGAGCACGGCGAGGCGATCGAGCTCACGAGCCGCGTCGGGTGCCAACGATGTGCCGGCCTGGGCGATCTCGCCGTTCGTCATCGACGTTCGGATCGTCAACCCAGCGTCCACGAGCTGATCGGTGGCCTCGGTCCAGGCACCCCGGATCCGTGCGGCTGGTGGGCCGCGCAGACGACGCCGTCGGCGCCGCCACTTCGCGCCGATCACGATGAGCACGAGGATCAGGAGCGGCATCGAGATCACACCCGCCCAGGCCGCAGCGCGGAGCAGGAACGTGACGACGGTGGTGACGCCGTCCTCCACGGTCGAGTCGTCCTGCTCCTCTTCGTCGAGCGGCTCGTCGATGTCGTCGGGTGGCGGTGCGATCGGCGGCTGCGGCGCCGCCGGGCTCTGTACGGTCGGTTCGGCGGGCGGTGTCTGCTCGTCGGCGAGGGGTGTCTCCGGGGCGGGGTCGAACGCCAGCCACTCGTCCCCGGACCTGACCTCGGGCCAGATCGCAGCGTCGGCGGACGAGAAGGTGACGATCGAGCCCTCGACTCGCTCGGGGTCCGCAACGAATCCGGTCGCCACCCGTGCGTCTGCGCCGGCCGACCGAGCGAG
>JBCBDK010000496.1:0-3341 GCA_038529675.1 Actinomycetota bacterium | reverse complement strand
CGCCGGTGTCGCTGTCGGTGGCACTGGCGTCGAGCGCTGGGAGCAGCGACTCCTGGCCGATACGGGCGGGAAACGGTGGGACCACGGCGGACTCGGCGGTCGTGGCGCCGACGACATCCGATGTGCCGGCGTCTGCCGGCATCGATCCGGCCCCGTCAGCGCTGCGGCCACCGTCGTGAGCGACCGCATCCGTCGCTCCGACACCGGCGGTCTCGGGTACGAGTGCGGATACCGCGGTGCCAGGCGCGAGCGGCTGCTCGGACATGCTGCGCCGAGCGAGTCGGCGCTCGATGGGTGACAGAGGACGACCATGGACGAAGGGCCGGACCCGGAGTCCGTGGGTCGGCGCCGGCGGTGGAGCCGACCGGACGACCGGCAGTGCGACCTCGACCGTCGCCATGATCCGAGCGGTCCCGAGCGTGAGACCGTCGCCGCGCGTGAGCGTGGCCGTGCCGTCGCGACGTCCCTCCACGAACGCGCCGCACCGGACGCCCAGGTGGCGCCGGAGCACGTTGGCGTGCTCGATGTCGGTCGCCAGCACGAGGTGGACACGGCCGAGCGACTCGGCCAGCTCCATGAACGCCACCGACGCGTCGGAGAGACGGGTCGGCCCGTCGCCGGCGATCGCGTGCTCGACCACGACGAGGACATCGATGTCGGGTTCGTCCGACATCGTGGTGGCGAGCCGGCGGAGCATCCGCCCGATCTCGTCGCTGTCGTCGCCGCGGACGGTACCCAGCAGCTGCGGCAAGGCGCCGAGCCATTCGGGTTCGTCGTCGGCGACGACGAGGATCGCGAGCCCTTCCTGATCGTGTCGGGCCGCGGCGCCGAGCACGATCGCCCCGAGCAGTTGGTTCGAGTCCGCCGCGTCGACGGCGAGCCCGGTGATCTCGGCGCGGGCGAGATCGATCGACGCCGCCACCTCGTCGGGGAGCGGCAGTGACATCGCAGCGCTGGGGGGCGCAGGTCGTTCCGGGTCGACGACCCGGCCGATCGGCACCTGGGTCGGTGGCCGGTCCTCGTGGGGCTCGCTCGACGCCAGCGCGAGGAGATCCCCGAGCGTCGGCCGGTCGGCGCGTGGGAGGCCCTCGGCGCCGCCTCCGTCGCGGCGTACGCGGAGGTCGTCGTAGCACGCGATCGATCGTGCGATCTCGGCGGCGGTCGCCCCCTGGGTGATCGCAGGGCGCACGTCGGTCGTCACCAGGGGGTTGACACCGAGCCGCTCGATCAGTCGACACAGCGATCCGAACAGCCGGGTGGCGGCGGTCGAGTGGTGCGCAGCGTCGGTTCCCTCGGCGCCAGCGCCGTCGGGCACGGCGGCGGAGTGCTCGAGCAGCGCGCCTTCCGGTGGCAACTCGTCGATGAGGGCCGTGCAGGAGCTCGGCGCGTCGTTGACCACGTCGGTGGTGGCGATCACCTTCACCGACGTCGGCGGATCGACGAGCAGTGTGCGCAGCGGCGAGTCGCGTCGCATCCACGACGCCGCGTCGTCCACGACGAGCACGGTGTGACGCCGGAGGGTGTGGGGTGAGGGCCGTGCGTGTGGTCGGCCCGCCGGCGGGGGCAGCAGCGGCCGGACGGTTCCTCCCGTCGTGTCGATCGAGCCCGCCGCGGCATCGGCCGCAGCGTCAGCGGTGGCGTCTCCGTTCCCATCGGCTGCGTCGTGATCGCGTGCGAACTCGGGCACGGTCGCCAACCACGCCTCGGCGTCGTCGAACGTCTGCACGAAGCGGGGCGTCTGGGTGGGATCGCCTCGCCGCACGTGGGGGAGCCACTTCGTCCAGTCCCATCGGGCGAGCCGCCCCGCCGACGCGACGATCACGATCTCGAGATCACCCGGACCGAGGGTGGTCGCCAGTTCGACGAGCAACGTGCGGGCGACACCGATCGTGAAGTCGCCCGCTCCGCTGACGGCGATTCCGGCGTAACGGTCCAGGTCGATCGACACCGTCTCGGTGTGATCGGCCGTCAGCCCGATCGGGAGACGCAGGCCCCGTTCGTTCGGGCGATACCGCCAGAGCGTCCGGGCGGTGTCGGTGATCCGGTCGAGCGCGTCGATCGTCGCCAGTTCGACATCGGGTGCTGCGTCGTCGAGCACTGCGATCGTGCCGGCGGCATCGAAGCTGCGGACGCCGTCGCGGTCGGGTCGACCGATACGTGCGAGACCGATCGCCGACGTCGAATCGGCGGCGTCCGACGGATCGGCCAACGGAACGAGGTCGAAGACTCGCCCACCGACGCTCAGCCGTTGCGTGGTCCACGGCAGCTCGCGATCGAACAGCTGACCACCGAGCATCGGCGTGAATGCGCCCAGCTCCCCGGCGACGTTGGCACCAGGCCGAACCGTGACGGTCACGGATCGAGGGTCGACCCGCGCATCGGTCTCGACGTCGTGACGCGCCTCGTGTTCGTCGACGTCTCGACGACCCGCGGCGGTCACGGCGACGGTGAACGCCTCCTCCTCGACGATCGACATCGAGAGTTCCTGCTCGATGAGACGGCGTCCTGCACCGAATCGGAAGTTGCCGGCAGGGAGGTCGACCACGGTGCCGGCCCCACGCCCGGACAACTGCCGGAGTGCGACGAGCGGCCCGTCGTCGCCGTCGTCGCCGGCGTCGATTCGGCCCGGGCCGACGCCGAGGCGTTCGCCGGACACGTCGATCGTCGAGCCGATCCGGAGCCCCATCCGTTCGATCGTCTCGACGATGGTGTCGTCGGCACGACACGGGTGACCGTCGACGCTGACGACAGCCGGCACGCCGAGCCCGGTCACGTACTCGATCAGCTCGCGGAGCGTCGTGTCGTCGTCGAAGGAGGCCACGTCGACGTCTGCGCCGCCATGCGACGTGCGGATCACGACCTCCATCGAGGGGATGCTACGGCGCGGAGACCCCGTCATCAGGTCCTTCGCGCGGAGCGTGGCTCGGCTGGCGCCGGGTCGATCAGCCGATCTCGTCAGGCATCTCGGACTTGCGTCGGTCGACGAAGTCCTGGAGTTCGGCGTCGACCGCATCGTCCATCGGAGGCGGCTCGTAGTCCGCCAGCGCTCGTCGCCACGCATCACCGGCGCGGTCAGCCGCCGAACGCTCGCCTTCGTCGCGCCATTGCTCGAAGCTCGAGTTGTCCGCGATCGACGACCGGTAGAACGCCGACTCGAAGTTGGCGAGCGTGTGTTCGGTCCCGAGGAAGTGCTGGCCCGGCGTGTGTGCGAGGAACGCCTCGAGACCGTGGCCGTTGTCGCTTGTGTCGAGTCCGGCAGCGAACGTGGCCATCATGCCGAGCTGGTCGGCATCGAGCATGAACTTCTCGTAGCCGATTGCCAGGCCGCCCTCGAGCCAACC
>JBCBDK010000495.1:0-3352 GCA_038529675.1 Actinomycetota bacterium | reverse complement strand
CCTCGATCGACGGGGTCGCTGCGCACTGCCTGCACTGGCAGGAGCATCGCCACGACCTCGACTACGAGATCGACGGCGTCGTCATCAAGGTCGACGACCTCGGTCAGCGTGAGCGACTCGGATTCACGTCGCGGGCGCCGCGCTGGGCGATCGCCTACAAGTTCCCACCCGAGGAGCGCACCACCACGCTGCTCGACATCCAGGTGTCGGTGGGTCGGACCGGGCGGGCGACGCCGTTCGCCGTGCTCGATCCGGTGTTCGTCGGTGGTTCGACGGTCGGCATGGCAACGCTGCACAATCAGGACCAGGTGATCGCCAAGGACGTGCGTCCGGGCGACACGGTCATCGTGCGCAAGGCCGGCGACGTGATCCCCGAGGTCGTCGGACCGATCCTGGCCGATCGTCCGGCCGACTCGAAGCCCTGGGTGTTTCCGACGAACTGCCCCGTCTGCGGCACGCCGCTCGTCCGCCCCGAGGGCGAGGCCGACACCCGCTGCGTCGCGCCGGACTGCCCGGCCCAACGCGACCAGAAGATCTCGTACTTCGCGTCGCGCGGGGCGATGGACATCGAGGGGCTCGGCGAGCAGATGGTGGCCAAGCTGACCGAGGCGGGGCTGGTGAAGGATCCGGCGGACCTCTATGCGTTGACCGTGGAGGCACTCGTCGAGCTCGACCGGGTCGGCACGACCAGCGCACAGAACCTCGTCGACGAGATCGCCGCATCGAAGCAGCGTCCGTTGCCCCGGCTCCTGACCGCGCTCGGCGTGCGCCACCTCGGTCCGGCGGCTTCGCAAGCCCTCACGAACGAGTTCCACGAGCTCGATGCGATCATGTCGAAGTCCGTCGAGGAACTGGCCGCTGTCGACGGTGTCGGCGAGGTCATCGCCTCGACGGTCGCCAACTGGTTCGCTCAGGACGCCAACCGCGCGTACATCGAGAAGTTCCGGACCGCCGGCGTCGACTTCGGTGACCCGGAGGCCGCTGCCCGCGCGGCTGAGGCGAGGGCGGCGATCCCCCAGACGCTCGAGGGCAAGGCCGTGGTGGTCACCGGCACGCTCGCGGGGTACACACGTGACGCGGCCGCCGAGGCGATCGTCGCCCGTGGTGGCAAGAGCCCGGGCAGCGTGAGCGGCAAGACGTTCGCGCTCGTGGTGGGCGAGTCGGCCGGCGCGAGCAAGCTGACCAAAGCCGAGGCGGCGGGCGTACCGATCCTCGACCAGGACGGGTTCGAGCGCCTGCTCGAAACCGGCGAAGTGCCGGGCTGACGACGCTGCGCCGGGCTGAGCTCTCGGCATGGGAGCCGAGCCGTGGCGATCGACCGGTCCGGTGCGAACTCAGATGACGTCGAACGACCAGGTGTAGCTGCGGGCGCTCTCGCGCCCCTCGTCGATGCGCCAGTAGACGACCGTCGCACGGTGACGGCCCTCGGAGAAGTCCTCGATCTGTGCGCCTTCGGACGGGGCGAACTCGATCCGTGAGTTGCCCGGATCGAACACGGCCGTCGGTGGCGTCGACACCTGCTGGCCCGGCTCGACCGAGTTGAAGTCGAGTTCGCCGATGCGGGTGGTCTCCAGCGCGATGCCGTCGACGATCAACTCTGCCTCGTAGCCGGACTGGAGGTCGACGACGATGCGCTCCTGCTGCAGCACCTGCACGGCGTTCTCGACGGGGCTGAGGTTTTCGATCACCTCGGGTCGGTCGACGCCCTCGGTGCCAGTTTGTGCGCTGAAGAGACCCCAGGTGATCAACGCCAGACCGCAGGCGATCACGAAGCACGCGGCGAGGAGGCCCTTGTCGAGGCGGCGGCGAGGACCGTCCCCGGCACCGCCGGGGTCACGAGCGTCGCCGTCGTCGGCGATGGACGCGTCCGCCACGAGCTCGCCGCGGGACTCATCGCCGACATCGGTGGCGGTGTCGAGTGTGCCGGGACCAGCGTTCTCGAGCGACATGTCCCCATTCTGCCGGTCGCGGCGGCGATCCGTCGTGCGCTGCTCGACCGTTCCGACGCTGCCGTCGAGGCCGCCGGAGCGACCGGTGCGGTGCCGGGTGCGTCGGGGAACGACCGGATCGGTGCGTGGTCAAGCGATAGCGTGCGCGGCGGTGGATGACCGAAGCGAGGACCCGGTGGAGCGTGGACCGGTGACCGATCTCGATCGACCGGACGATCGACACGACGAGGATGCGGCGAGGCCGATCCTCGATCTCGACGTGCTCGACGGGGCGGTCATCGCCGGTCGGTACGAGGTGGCGCAGATCGTCTCACTCGGCGAGAACACGGTCATCGTCGACGCGCTCGATCGGCGAGCGCCCGATCCCGATGGCCATCCCGTGACGGTGAAGTTGGTCCGCCCCCACCTGGCCGCCGAGCCGGACTTCCTGGAGAAGTTCCGTGTCCTCGCAGATCTCTCGCAGGCGTTGACCCACCCGAACATCTCCTCGGTCCTCGACTGGGGTGAGATCGAGGTCGGCCCGCTCGATTCCCGCGAGTCGACCGTGTACTGGGTCGTCGACGCGTTCGGCGGCGGCAGCCTGCGCGACCTGATGGACCGCGGCCGGACCCTGAGCCCCGGCCAAGCACTCGTCGTCGGACTCGAGGCGTGCCGCGCACTCGACGCAGCACACCAGCGGGGGCTGATCCACACCGAGCTCACGCCGTCCAAGATGGTCTTCGGTGCGGACCGCCGGCTTCGCATCGTCGACTTCGGCATGGCCCGGCTCCTCGCGGAGCAGACCTGGGAGAACGCCTCCTCGGTACCGACCCACGTCGCCCGCTACGCCTCGCCCGAGCAGGCGATCGGCCTGCCCGTCGATGCGACGACCGACGTCTATGCACTCGCGCTGGTGATGGTGGAGGCGGTCACCGGCGAGGTGCCGTTCTCGGCTGACTCGACCGTGGCGACCCTGGCCTCCCGCGTGGACCGCCTGCTGCCGGTGTCGGCGGATCTCGGTGCGCTCGCCGCGGTGTTGGAGCGTGCGGCCCGGCCCGAGGCCGGCGACCGCTACAGCGCCGCCGAGTTCGGACGTGCGCTCGTCCAGGCCGCCGGCAAGCTGCCGCGGCCCGAGCCGATTCCCATCCTGTCGACCGGCATGTTCGACACGACCTCGCCGTCGATGCGTCGACCGAGCGACCCGACCGGCGGCGTCGATCGGCCCGACGAGGTCGACGAGCCGGGCGCATCCCTCGAGGACCCGGCAGCGGCCGCGGAACTCGCACCGGACGTCGACCTCGATGCAGTCGGCGAGCCGGATGTCGATGTCGAGGGCCACGTCGAGCATGGCGAGCCCGGCATCGATGCACCGTCGCACGTCGAGCCCGGTCCCGAGGCACCGGTCGACGAACACGACGAACGCA
>JBCBDK010000494.1:0-3355 GCA_038529675.1 Actinomycetota bacterium | reverse complement strand
GGTCGACGAACGCCACCCCCAAGAACGCGGTGCTCTACCGCAGCGATGTGCAGTACGAGCCGGAGGACATCGAGGTCAAGGGCAAGAACCCGCGCATCGAGGACATCCTCAAGAACCGTCAGCTGATCCTGTGCCAGGTGACGAAGAACCCGATCGGTCACAAGGGAGCTCGGCTGACGCAAGAGGTCAGCCTGCCTGGCCGGTTCGTGGTCCTGATCCCGAATTCGAAGACCTACGGCATCTCCAAGCGGTTGCCCGACGACACGCGTAAGCGGCTGAGGAACATCCTCGACCGGGTGAAGCCCGACGAGCACGGTCTCATCGTCCGCACGGCTGCCGAGCACGCGACCGAGCAGGAGCTCACCGCGGACATGGAGGTCCTGCTGAAGCAGTGGGCCGACATCGAGAAGAAGGCGTCGAAGGCACAGCGTCCGACGTTGCTGTCACGCGAGCCCGAACTCGCCGTCCGGGTGATCCGCGAAGAGTTCTCCGCCGACTACCGCGGCGTGATGATCGACGACCGAGACCTCTACGAGGAGGTGCGCGACTACGTCGCAGCGTTCAACCCCGAGCTCGCCGATCGCATCGAGTACTACGACCGTGACGCCGAAGGGCTGTCACTGTTCGAGCGGTATCACGTGCACGAACAGGTCCACAAGGCGCTCGATCGGAAGGTCTGGCTTCCGTCTGGCGGCTCGCTGATCATCGAGCACACCGAGGCGTTGACGGTCATCGACGTGAACACCGGGAAGAACGTCGGCAAGTCGAACCTCGAGGAGACCGTGTTCCACAACAACATGGAGGCTGCCGTCGAGGTGGCGAAGCAGCTCCGTCTCCGCGACGTCGGCGGCATCATCGTGATCGACTTCATCGACATGGAGATCCGCGAGAACCGCGGCAAGGTCGTGGAGGCCCTGCGCGACGCGTTGGCCCGCGACAAGACTCGATCGCAGGTCTTCGACATCGGCGAACTCGGCCTCGTCGAGATGACCCGGAAGCGCATCGGCGAAGGTCTGCTCACCGAGTACTCCGAGACCTGCCCCGACTGCGAAGGCCGCGGCGTCAACGTCGACTTCGCGATGCTCGACTGATCAGCTCGGGGCGTGCGCTTCCGTGCGCAACATCGAGTACTCGACCGAGGACGGCCGTCCGCTGTCCCGGCTCGAGTCGTACGCACGTGTGCTCGTTCGACACCGGTTCGCTCGACGAACGCTGCTCGTCTCCGGGCTGATCAACGGGCTCATGGCAACGATCTGCGCAGTGACGGCGACCGCGGACGCGCTGCGCTCGGGGCGGTCGGCGCTCGTCCTTGCAACGGTGGTTCTCGCCGTCTGGTTCGCGCTCCGGGCCGGTGCCAACTGGGTCGTCGCGCGGAGCGTCCCAAGGTCGACGTGACCCGGGCTCCTTGCGTGGGGGTGGTCCCGTCGCAGAATCGTCAACTCAGGGTGACGCCGGTGTCAACCCGGGGTGACAGTTTCGCTTCATCGATCACGGCGCAGACCCTCGCCGGCGGATGCGGCCGGTCGGCGAGGCGAGCTACCAAGGCACCGCTTCGTCGCCGGCGAGGCGTTCCCGGGTCTCCTGCTCGGATTTCATGAGGTTGAGCAGGCGCTCGCCTGTCCGGTTCTGGCGGGCGGACCGGCCGAGTGGATCCGGGCGTCGAGGGAGATCGGTGATGCTGGTGATGCGGTCGAGGTGGGCGAAGCGGCGGTGGGCTGCCTGACGGCTGATCATCAGGATGCGGGCGATCATGGCCCAGCTCTTGCCTGCTCGGCGTGAGTTGAGCACGGCCCGGTCGGTGACCCAGCCCGCTACCTCGGTCGTGAGGAGCCGGGTGGCGACCAAGGCGTCCAGAGTGTCGTCGCCGAGGGCGCGGTCGAGGAGGCGGTGGAGGTCCTGGGCGGCGTTCATGGATTCATCATCGACGGCGGGTGTCACAGCATCCGTCGGAGCTGGCAGGCTGGGGTGATGGACATCGAGATGACCGATGCGGCCCGGAAGGTGCTGGAGAAGAAGGGTGGAGTCATGTCGATCGACTTCATCCGCCCGACCGGTTGAGGCAAGGTCGCCGAGGTGTCGGTCGACACCAACACGAAGAACAAGAACCTCACCGCCTATCGCCGACTCCGCCACGACGGGATGTCGATCCTGGTCACACCGCAGCTCATCGGCATGGCGGAGTGGATGCGTGTCGTGACCAAGGGCGTCACGGGCAAGAAGCTGGCGGTCGAGTTCCGTAGCTCGGCTGCCGACGCCGGTTCCTGTGACGTCTGCTGAGCGGCCCGTCGAGCCGCCGGTCACGCGTGTGAGGGCGCTGGATCAGCGCTAGCGTGGCAGACCGCTATGTACGCAGTCATCACATCGGGCGGCAAGCAGCACAAGGTCGCCGAAGGCGAGACCGTTCAGGTCGAGCTCCTCGATGCGGCAGAGGGTGCCGCCGTCGAGCTCACGCCAGTCATGCTCGTCGACGGCGACACCGTGCTCGCCACCGCCGACGAACTCAAGAACGCCAGCGTCACCGGCAAGCTCGTCGGTGAGGCCAAGGGCCCGAAGATCAACGGTTTCACCTACAAGCGGCGGACGAACAACCGTCGTCGCTACGGTCACCGTCAGAAGTACCACGTCGTCGAGATCACCAAGATCTCCAGCTGAGAACAGGAGCACCCGATGTCAAAGACCAAGGGCGGCGGCTCAACCCGAAACGGCCGCGATTCCAACGCGCAGCGCCTCGGCGTCAAGGTGTTCGACGGTCAGGCCGTCACGGCCGGCTCGATCATCATCCGCCAGCGCGGCACCCGGTTCCACCCTGGGCACAACGTCCAGAAGGGCAAGGACGACACGCTGTTCTCGACCGTCGACGGCTCGGTCAAGTTCGGCTCACGCAAGGGCCGCAAGGTCGTCGACGTACTGACGACAAGCTGAACCGGCTGAGTGCCGCCTTCGGCGGCTCAGCCTCGAGGCCTGCGGCGCACCGACTGGCCAGACCAGAAACCTGAACAGCCCGGGGAGCGATCCCCGGGCCGTTTCGCGTTTCAGGCCAGTGCAGCCTCGAGTTCGTCGACCTGGACCATCAGCTCCTTCGGGAGCTTGTCGCCGAAGCGGGCGAAGTGATCGCGGATCTGGGGCACGGCTGACTTCCAGCCGACCTCGTCGACGGAGAGGATGGCGTCGAGATCTGCGGTCGCCACGTCGAGGCCGTCGAGGTCGAGCGAACCCGGCGCCGGCAGCTTGCCGATGGGGGAGTCGACGGCGTCGACCGACTCGTCGCAGCGCTCGAACACCCACTTCAGCACCCGACTGTTCTCACCGAACCCGGGCCACAGGAAGCGACCGTCCTCGTCGCGCCGGAACCAGT
>JBCBDK010000493.1:0-3366 GCA_038529675.1 Actinomycetota bacterium | reverse complement strand
ACCCGCTCGGTGCTCGCATCAACGCGTGGGTGCGCGGTCGGACGATCCCACAGGTGCTCGTGACGCTGGCGATCCTCGTGTACCTCTGGCACTACACGGTCCGGTCGCTCGACAATCACCACGCGCTCGGCACGTCCACGTACGACTCGGCGCTCTACGACCAAGGCGTCTGGCTGCTCTCACGGTTCGAAGCGCCGTTCGTCACGCTGATGGGGCGGAATCTGTTCGGAGATCACACGTCGTTCGTGCTGCTGTTCCTCGTGCCGATCTACTGGTTGTTCCCGTCGGTCGGGGTCCTGTTCTTCGCCCAGTCGGCGGCGATCGGCGCCGGTGCGATCCCGATCTTCCTGTACGGCAGGTCGCGCCTCGGCAACGAGTGGTTCGCCCTCGTCGCCGCCGGCGCCTACCTCGTCCACCCGGCGGTCGGCTGGACGAACCTCGAGAACTTCCATCCCGACGCGTTCCTCGGGGTCTTCGTCGGATTCGCGCTCTACTTCGCGCTCGAACGCCGGTGGCGGCTCTACGCGACGTTCGTGGTGCTGTCGCTGCTCGTGAAGGAGGATGCGTCGCTCGTCCTCGTACCGCTCGGGATCTGGGTCGCCCTGCGACGCGACCGTCGGGCCGGGCTGCTCACGATCTTCGGCAGTGTCGCGTTCATGGCGGTCGCGATGTTCGTCGTGATGCGCAGCCTCATCGGGGTGCCAACCCGAAACACCTGGCGACTGCCGTTCAGCCAACCTGGCGACTCGACGATCGGAGCGGCGTTCCGTGTGGTGCGCACCGGGTTCACCGACCCCCGAGCGCTGTGGGATCACCTCACGTCCGACGACCGGCCCTGGTATCTCTGGCAGATGACCGCGCCGTTCGCGTGGCTGTTCCTGCGATTGCCGTGGGTGGCGATGATCGGCGGGCTGGTCCTGTTCACAAACATCCTGTCGACGTTCTGGTACCAGTACCAGATCGAATACCACTACTCGCTCGTCGTCGTGCCGGCAATGGCCATCGGGACGATCCATGCGATCGGCGCGATCCGTGAGTGGCGAGATTTTCGCGTGCCCGACGCAGCCGACGAGGGCGCTCGGACGCTTCGTGTGCCGATGCGCGGCCTCGCGGTCGCCACCCTCGCTGTCGTCTCGTGGCAGACCTCCACCGCGTGGTCGCCGGTGCCGTGGGGCAACTCACCCCAGTGGTACGGCGACCCCGACAACCGGTGGGCGACCTCGATGCGCGAGGTCATCGAGGTCGTGCCCGACGATGCGGTCGTCGCAGCGCACTACCGAGTCACGCCGCACATGGCACACCGGACCGAGATCTACCAGTTCCCGACGCCGTTCCGAGCGGTGCTGTACGGCCCGAACGGCAACGTCGACGGTCCGCGGGTGCCGGACCGAGCCGAGCGTGTCGAGTACGTCGTGCTGCCGATCTCGGGCGACGACTATCCGGTCGACGACTGGGTGTTGATCCAGGAGGCGTTCGACGTTGTCGAGGCCAACGAGGTCTGGATCGTCTACCGCCGCGTGCCGGACATCGCCCTGCCGCCCGAGCGGGCGACGTAGTCCCGTCGCAGCGGCGTTCGATCGGTCACGTGGCCGGCAACGTCGCGGTCTGCCCCGGTTCGACCGTCGCCGTGCGCTCGCCGACCCGGAACGAGATGCCCTCGCCGTTCGCGCCGTCGGCGGCGACCACCACGTCGTCGTGGCGCACGGTCACGTCGGCCCGCAGGCCTCGGAGCTGAACCGTGTACGTCAGCGACGACCACGCCTCGGGGAGCGCGGGAGCGATCGTCAGCGCGCCGTCGGCCGCGTCGAGTCCGCCGATGCCGTTGACCGCCAGTTGGTACGTGCCGGCGCAGGCTGCGGTGTGGACACCACCGATGAACGTGCCGGCGACGACGGCGTGGTTCGTGTTCAGGAGATCGACCGTGGCCGTGGCGCGGAAGTGTTCGAGCGCCGTCGCCGCGTCGCCGAGTCGGGCGGCGACCATCCCGAACGCGGCGTGGCTCAGCGATGAGTTGTGCGAGCAGCGCGGCTCGTAGTACTCGTAGTTCGCCCGTGCCACCTCGTCGTCGAAGCGGTCGGCGTGCAACCACAGGAGCATCGGGACGTCGGCCTGCTTCGAGACCTGTGTGGCGACCGCGACGCCGTTCGGCCACCCCCAGTACTCGGACGGGTCGATCAACCGCTCCTTGACCTCGGACGGGGTGACGTCCTCCAGGTCGAAGAAGCCGGCGAACTGCTCGATCAGCTTCGTGTCGGGATCGGGTTCGGGCAGCAGCATTCGATCGCGAACTCGCCGCCAGCCGTCGACCTCGGCGGCGTCGAGCTGCAACCGTTCCGCCAGCTCACCGAGCTCCGATGCGTGGTGATCGGCCATGTACTCATGGGTCCGGATCGCGAAGGCGAGCGCCGCGTGGGTCTGGTAGTTGGTGAACGCGTTGTCGTCGACGTTCTCGTGCCACTCGTCGGGTCCGAGGAGCCTGATGTTGTGATACACGCCGCGGACGTCGTCGTAGCGGACGAACGATCGGAGGAACCGGGCCACTTCGAAGGCGATCTCCGCGCCGTGCTCGACCAGGAACTCGACGTCGCCGGTCGCGTCGACGTATCGCTCCACGGTGGTGACGACGTCGGGCGACACGTGCATCTGCCAGACGTTGAAGTGGTTGCGGATCGGTCGGCCCGTGAGCACGTCGTGGAAGAACACGTCGGGGCAGAGCTCGTCGCCGGTCGTCCCCGAGATCCAGGCGTAGTACGCACCGAGGTAGCCGAGCCGGGCGGCCTTGCGGCGAGCACCGTCGAGCGTCAGGTGTCGGTAGACGAGCAGTGACCGGGCCACGTCGGGGTCGACGAACAGGAACGCCGGGAGGTTGTAGACCTCCTGGTCCCAGAACGCCGCGCCCTGGTAGGCCTGGCACGACAGTCCGCGGGCGCCGATCGGGAGGTGGTCGGCGTGGATCGGGGTGCAGATCCGGTTGTGGTAGAGGCTGAACCGGAGTGCCACCTGGTCGACCACCGGCCCCTCGATCACGACGTCCATGGACGACCAGATGTCCGCCCAGCGCTCTCGGGACCGATCTCGGCGAGCGAGCCAGCCGTCGGCGCACGCAGATCGGACCGAGCGTTCGACCACGGCCTGTGGATCGGGGTCGTCGTTCGATGATGCGACGGAGGCCAGCGAGTCGACCGAGACCGTCCCACCGGGCGGGAGACGCCAGGTGCGCTGGGTCAGGTAGCAGCCGTTCGACACGTCGTCGACCGCAGCGAACCCGCTGCCCGTGGCATCGAGGTCGGCCGAGTCTCGCATCGAGATCGGTGCCGGACCGAACACCATCGTCTATACGCCCACGACGAAATCGATGACGCTCTC
>JBCBDK010000492.1:0-3383 GCA_038529675.1 Actinomycetota bacterium | reverse complement strand
CGCCGAAGGGCCTCGACGTCGGGGCGACGATCCGCTCGGGTCAGGGTTCGGACATCAAGCCCGGCAACGCGATGGAGTTGCGCTACATCCCGGTCGGCACCACGGTCCACAACGTCGAGCTCCGCCCCGGCGGCGGCGGCAAGATCGGCCGCTCGGCCGGCATCGCTGTCCAGCTCGTGGCCAAGGACGGCGACTACGCCACGCTGCGTATGCCGTCCACCGAGATGCGCCGGGTGCTCATCGACTGTCGTGCGACGGTCGGCGAGGTCGGCAACTCCGAGCACGAGCTCGTCAAGATCGGCAAGGCCGGCCGCAACCGCTGGAAGGGCAAGCGCCCCCAGACCCGCGGCGTGGCCATGAACCCGGTGGATCACCCGCTCGGTGGTGGCGAAGGCCGCACGTCCGGTGGTCGTCCCGCCGTGTCGCCGTGGGGCAAGCCCGAGGGTCGGACCCGCAACAAGAAGAAGCCGAGCCAGCAGCTCATCATCCGTCGTCGTCGCACCGGAAAGGGTGGCCGTCGCTGACGGCCACGAACCGAGAGAAGCAGAACGTAGAGAAAAATGGCACGCAGTCTCAAGAAGGGCCCGTTCGTCGACGAGCACCTGCTCAAGAAGATCGACGAGCAGAACGCCGCCGGCGAGCGCAAGGTCATCAAGACCTGGAGCCGCCGCTCCACGATCATCCCCGACATGGTCGGGCACACGATCGCCGTCCACGACGGCCGCAAGCACGTCCCGGTCTACGTGACCGAGTCGATGGTCGGCCACAAGCTCGGCGAGTTCAGCCCGAGCCGCACGTTCAGGTTCCACGCCGGCATGGAGAGGAACGCGAGGCGCTGATGACCGGTCCGAAGCTCAACGAGAAGTCCTTCGTCGCCGGTGAACGCTCCGGCACGAAGTCGACCGCGAAGTACGTCCGCTCGTCGGCCTCCAAGGCCCGAGCCGTGCTCGACCTGATCCGTGGCCTCGACGTCGTCGCCGCCGACGAGATCCTCCAGTTCACCGATCGCCACATCGCCCGCGACGTCCGCAAGGTCCTCGCATCGGCGGTGGCCAACGCGATCAACAACGACGGCCAGGAGGCCGACGAGCTGTACGTCGTCGCCTGCTTCGCCGACGAGGGCCCGACGCTGCGTCGGTTCCGTCCCCGTGCTCGGGGCCGGGCGACCCGTATCAACAAGCGCACCTGCCACATCACGGTGATCGTCGCTCGCATGACCGACGACCGCATCGAGATCGTCCAGGCCCGCCGCGATGGTCAGGGCGGCTCGGGTCGTCCGAAGTCGTCGGCAACCAGCCGCCGTGCACGCGTCGAGCGCAGCCGAGCGCAGGCCGCCGACGCGAGCGACGACTCAGGCTCAGCGGACGCCGAGGAGAGCGCCAGCGACGAGGCCGGCGTCTCGGCCGACGAGGCCGAGACCACCAGCGAGGAGTACGCCCAGGGTGACGCCGACGCCGACGGCGAGATCAACGCCGAGGACCAGTCGCCGCACGGTCCGGGCTCGCACGCTCCGCTCGACGACGCGAGCGAGATGCCCGAGGGCTACCCGATCAAGGGCAATGCCCAGTCGATGCTCTACCACGAGCCCGACTCCCGCTACTACAAGGCCACCAAGGCCGAGGTGTGGTTCGACACGGTCGAGTCCGCCGAAGCCGCCGGCTTCACGAAGCCGGGTGCTGAGAAGGAAGCGGCGACGGGAGCGGCTGATGCCGCCGACGCAGGAGACTCGGCCACAGCCGCCGAGGGAAGCGCCAGCGACGAGGCGGACTCCGCTGAGGAGAACGGCACGGCCGACGAAGAGGAGCAGAAGTAATGGGTCAGAAGATCAACCCGTACGGCTTCCGTCTGGGAGTCACCACCGATTGGAAGAGCCGTTGGTTCTCCGAGCGGGAGTACAAGCAGTACCTCACCGAGGACTGGAAGATCCGTGACTCGATCATGGAGCTGCTCGAGTCGGCGGCGATCAGCCGCATCGAGATCGAGCGCACTCGCGACAAGCTGCGCGTCGACGTGCACACCGCCCGTCCGGGCATCGTCATCGGGCGCCGTGGCGCCCAGGCCGACGAGCTGCGCAAGATGATCACCGACATCACCGGCAACCAGAAGATCCAGCTCAACATCGTCGAGATCAAGACCCCTGAGCTCGACGCTGCGCTGATCGCCCAGGGTGTGGCCGACCAGCTCGTCAACCGCATCGCCTTCCGCCGGGCCATGAAGCGCGCCGTGCAGAACGCGCAGCGCGCCGGCGCCCTCGGTATCCGCGTCCAGTGCTCGGGTCGCCTCGGCGGCGCCGAGATGAGCCGGACCGAGTGGTACCGAGAAGGCCGCGTGCCGCTGCACACACTGCGCGCCGACATCGACTACGGCATGCGTGAGGCAAAGACCTCCAACGGCCGTGTCGGCGTCAAGGTGTGGCTCTACAAGGGCGACATCACGCCCTACAAGAAGGTCACCGACGACAAGATCGCCCGCGAGGCCGCGATGGCCGTCGGCGAGACCAGCGGTCAGGCCGCTGCCGCGCCGCGCAAGGTCGTGTCGAGCCGCCCCGGCGGCCAGGCGCCGACCGAGGCACCGCCGACCGAGACCCAGCCGCTCGTCCGTGAGGCCGATCCGGAGCTCGAGAAGCTGCTCGACGAGGAAGAGGCCATCGCGAAGCGCGAGGCCGCGAAGGAAGAGGAGAGCTGATCATGCTGATGCCTCGCAAGGTCGCACACCGCAAGCACCACCGCGGTCGCATGCGCGGGAACACCAAGGGTGGCACCGGTCTGAACTTCGGTGAGTACGGCATCCAGGCGCTCGAGCCGGGGTGGATCACCGCCCGTCAGATCGAGGCGGCTCGTATCGCCATGACCCGCTCGATCAAGCGTGGTGGCAAGGTCTGGATCAACGTGTTCCCCGACAAGCCGGTCACCAAGAAGCCGGCCGAAACCCGCATGGGTTCGGGCAAGGGCAACCCCGAGTTCTGGGTCGCCGTCGTCAAGCCGGGTCGGACCATGTTCGAGCTCTCCTTCCCCGACGAGGCGCAGGCGAAGGTCGCCCTCAACAAGGCGATCCAGAAGCTGCCGATCAAGGCCCGGATCATCACACGAGAGGAAGTCGTCTGATGGCCAAGAAGAACGACCTCACCGAGCTCTCGCTCGGTGAGCTCATCGAGGAGCTCACCGCGACGAAGCAGGAGGCACTCAACCTGCGCTTCCGCAACGCCACTGGCCAGCTCGAGAACACCGCGGAGATCAAGAAGGTCCGGCGTCAGATCGCTCGGATCAACACGGCCATCCGCGCGAAGGAAATCGCCGCCGCCGAGGCCGGGAGCTGAGGAGAGAGATCATATGGCTGAAGAGACAACAGCAGCGCCGGTCGAAACCGGCGAGGGAAGCGCCAGC
>JBCBDK010000491.1:0-3396 GCA_038529675.1 Actinomycetota bacterium | reverse complement strand
GTCGATCGAGCCGTCGGCGCCGAGGTCGTTGAACAGCAGGCCCGACACGCTCGGCGGCACGACGTATCCGAAGTCCGCGGTGTCGACGGTCTCGCCCGACGACACGGTCACCGCGAGCGAATCGGTGCCGCTCGTGCGGTAGGACGTTGCCGGGAGCGCACTGGCGGCCGATCGGTCGATCGTGACGACGTAGTCACCCGGTACGAGGTCGTCGAACCGGTAGGCGCCGTCGGCGGTGGCGGTCGTCGTGCCGGTCGGGTGGCTGGGCCCCACGAGGGCGACGGTGAGCCCGTCGATGCCCGGCTCGCCGGCGTCGCTCGTTCCGTCGCCGTCCGCATCGAGCCACACGAGGTCACCGATCGATGCCGGCTCGATGGGCCGGACTGCCGTGATCGACGTGGCGGTCGAGGTGGCCTGCGTTGCCGTGACCGTCGCGGTGTTGGTGACGGTGTCCACGAAGAATGGGAACGCCGGCGCCACCATCGCTTCGAACACGACGTCGAAGGAGCCACCTGGCTGCAGCAGCGGGAAGATCGAGCCGGCCCCGTCGAGCGGGAACGGTGTACCGCTCGTGTCGTCGGCCAGCGGAACACCGTCGACGGTGGTCGAGTCGGCCACGTAGGCGAGCGTGACCGGGAGGTCGTCGACGACGGTGAGGTCGGTCAGGGCGAGCGCGCCGGCATCGAAGTTCCGGATCGTGTACCGGAGCGTGTCGCCGGGGTCGACGACGCCGTCACCGTTGGCGTCGCCGACGAGGACTGCCTCCTTCGTCGTGACCAGCGACGCGGTCGGCAGCACCGCGGCGCCGAGGTCGAACGCGTTGCTGGCCTGCAACGCTGCGTCCTGGCCCCACGCGACCGAGAGCGGCGTCCCGTCCGTCGTGAAGACGTTCGCCCCGGTGAGGTCGTGATCGGGGTCGACGATGCGAACGCTCTCGTACGCATCGACGTCGGTGAAGGTCTGATCGACCGCTCCGTCGGCGTCGAGGTCGACGAAGATCGTCGTCGGCGCGAGCGGCGCTGCCCACACGGGGCTGTTCGAGGCGTTGCCGGTCGGGCTCCCCGCTCCCCACCCGACGAACACCGACGGTGTCAGTGACGAGACGGGCACGAGCGTGTACCCCCAGTCGTACGCGACGGAACTGCCGACGACGGCCACCGTGCCCGATGCGACGCTGAACTGGTTGCCCGGCGATGCGAAGTGTGCGCCCGACCCGTTCGGGATGTCGTAGCGAGCGACCTCGCGGCCGGGGACGACGAGGTCGGTGTCGCCCGAGGTGCCGACTGCGTCGACGGCGACCGTGATCGGATCGTCGCTCGGGTTGAAGACGAACGTGGTCACCCGCTGCACCGTGTCGAGCGAGCCGGCTGCGGCGACGTACTCGTCGTCGAGCGTCTCGGCGGGAAACACCTCGTACCAGCGGCCCTCGTAGCGCGAGTCGCGCTCGCCCGTGATGAGGTGGACCTGCGCGGGTTTCGTGGTGCGCACGGTCGTGCCGACGTCGACGCCGCCGTCGACGTAGATCGACTGTCCCTCGTCGACGGTCTCGGTCCGATCGATCGTGCCGTCGCCACCGAGATCGATGTCGATCATCGTGTCGTCGGCCGCCACCAGCACCGAGAGGCCCGTGTAGTCGAATGCTTCGAATCCGGCGTCCTCACCGATCGGGATGTCGAAGCGGGTGCCGTACTTGGACGTGTCGGTCGCCGCCACGGCGCCTGCGTGGGCAGGGCCGATGCCTGCGTCCCATCCGGCGCGCGTCATCGAGAACCCGCGGGTCGAGGCCACCTTGTCGTTCCCGTCGAAGAAGATCTGGTCGGGGTCTCGCGGGAGCTCGACTGCGTCCTGCAGGAAGATCACCTCACCGAGATCGATCACATCCTCGGTGGCGTCTGCGGCCCCCGGGCGCATGCCGTTCGCTGCGACGCCGTCGCCCCACACCTCCGTGGTGGCACTCACGGGCATCGTGAGGTCGGCTTCGTAGCCATCCTCCCAGTGGTCCCAGTAGATCAGCGCGCCGGCGGCGCTCGCCGTGATGCTGATCGTCGACACGACGTCGTCGGCAGCACTCGCACCGGCCGGGAAGATCGAGAACAACCCGTCGGAGATCTCCTGCTCCGCGAGGGGAACGTACATGGTCATCACCGGCGCGGCGCCGGGAGGCGCCGCAACCACCGGCGACGACGTCGGGGGCGACCCCGCCGCGAGCGCGACGAACCCGAGCGAGCAGAGAGCTGCCGTTGGGCGCGCGAAACGACGAGAGACCACCAAGGGTCATCGGCATACCAGGGGAAACACTGGAGGAAAAGCCAAACGGACCCAGACTCGGCGCGTGCTACCTGTCGATCGGAGAAATCGTGAGGCCATTGAGCTCAGCCCACTGCTGTTCCCAGTCGTAGAGCGCCTGGAGCGCCGGGGCGAGCGATCGGCCGATGTCTGTCAGGGTGTACTCGACATGTGGCGGGGCCGCACTGTGCGCGGTTCACAGCACGATGCCGTCGGCCTCGAGTCGTTTGAGGCGCTGCGTGAGCACTTTGTCGCTGACACCGGGGATCAGTCGCCCGAGTTCCGCGAACCGGAGCGACGCCTTCCGTGCGTTCTTCGAGCACATCCAGCCGCACGTGGGCCGCATCGAGGAGATGCAGCATTACGAGCGGACCACCGTGGTCGCACCGGGCGTCGGGGCCGACACGCCAACGCCACCGAGCCTGTACGAGTGGGCGGGTGGTGAGCGCGCGCTGCTCAGGATGATCGATCCCTTCTACGACGAGGTCGAGCAACTCGAACTGTTCCGCGGACTCTTCCCGGACGGCGTGTCCGAACGGCACCGCGAGCGCGTCGCCGCATGGTTGGCAGAGGGGTTCGGCGGGCCCGCCCACTACAGCTCGGACTTGGGCGGTTACGACGCGATGCTGGACCATCACCGAGGGCTCCAGATCACCCCCGAACAGCGAGCGAGCTTCGTGACACTGATGAGTCGCGCTGCGCACACTGCTGCGTTGCCATCCGACCCCGAGTTCCGCTCGGCGCTCGTTACGTACCTCGAGTGGGGTACGCGCCTCGCGTTCGAGAACTCCCAGCCAAGTGCGACACCGTTCGAGGGCGCTCCGGTTCCCCGATGGGGCTGGGGCGAGGCACCGCCCTACCAACCCGCCGACTGAGGTCGGACGACCGCGCTCGTGCCGACAATCCTGAAGCTCAGCGCGTTCGGAGTCGTCACCGCGGCAACGGCTTGCCCGGAGCACCGAGCGGAATCCTGGTTCCTGCGCGGCCGATGTTGACGACTTGGAGGATGACCGCGATCACCTCCCTGATCGACTGGGCCTCGGAGCTGTTGTCGCCCTCCAAGCACTTCAACGCCTCGTCCAGCACGGCAGCGATCGTCTCGAGCGAGGC
>JBCBDK010000490.1:0-3396 GCA_038529675.1 Actinomycetota bacterium | reverse complement strand
TCGCGAGCGCGGCGAACGACCAGGCGACCAGTCGACGTGTCGATCTCGGCGATCATCGATCTGGTCGGCCGCCACGAACCCGAGGCCTCGACGCTCGGCATCGCGATCGCCGCGCTGTCGCTGGCGGTGATGCCCGTGCTCGCCGCCGCAAAACGACGCCTGGCGCTGTCGCTCGGGTCTCAGGCCGCCGTGGCCGAGGCGGCGCAGACGAACGTCTGCACGATGCTGTCCGCCGCGCTGCTCGTCGGCCTCTCGGCGAACGCCGCGCTCGGATGGTGGTGGGCCGACCCGCTCGCCGGGCTCGCCATCGCCGGCGTGTCAGCGTGGATGGCGGTGCGCACCTTCACCGCCGACTCCCTCGAGCACACCTGCTGCGCCTGACCCGGCTGACGCGGCGAGCCGTCCCCTCAGGCGAGGCGAGCGTGTCGGCGTGCTCGAACCGCGCGAGCGGCTTCCACGCCGATCAGCACGACGAAGAACTGCGCCACGCTGAGCCCCGCCATCGTCGCCCCACCGGCGGTCCCCGCATGGAAACTGATCGTCAGGCCGGTGACGACGGCAAGTCCGCCAAACAGCATCGACACGACCATCATGAGCGGCACCCGACGCGTGAGCAGCGACGCGGTCGCCGGTGGCCCGACGACCAGGCCGAACACCAACAGTGTCCCGACCGCCTGGAAGCTCGCCACGATGCTGATCGCCAACAGCACCATCAAGGCGATGTGTGCGGCACCCGGATGCATCCCGAGCGAGCGTGCCTTCATTCGGTTGAACGTGAGCGCGAGGAACGGTCGGTACAGGACGATCGTCGCAACGACCACGACCCCGGCCCCGAGCAACTGCGTGTTGATGTCCTCGCGCGTCACGCCGAGGATGTCGCCGAACAGCAGTGAGGTCACCTCGGTCGTGAACGACCGGGCCTTCGAGACGATGACGATGCCGAGCGACAGCATCCCGACGAAGAGCAGGCCGATGCCGGTGTCCTCGCGGACCCGGGTGCGAGCAGTGACCAGCGACACAAGCCCACCCATCACGGCGGCCGCGGCGAGCGCGCCGAGGACCGGGCTGAAACCCCACAGGACGGCGAGCGCGATGCCAGGGATCACCCCGTGCGCGAGCGCGTCGCCGAGGAACGAGAGCCCGCGCAAGACCACCCACGTTCCGACGAGCGACGTCGCGACAACAGCGAGCAGCCCGCCGACGAGCGCCCGCTGCATGAACGACGGCTCGAACGCGTCGAGCACCAACTGCACGCCGCGACGATAACGGCGAGTCAACGTTTTCGGACTCATTCTCGATATCGTCCCGACCGTGTCGACCGCCGTGGCCCTCTCCGACGTCCACGTCGACTACGGCCCGGTCCACGCGGTCGGCGACCTGTCGCTCGAAGTGCCTGCCGGCGCGTCCGTGGCGATCATCGGGCCGAACGGGTCGGGCAAGTCCACGCTGCTCAAGGTCATCGGAGGCGTGATCGATCCCACGTCGGGAACGTGCGACACCTTCGGAGCCACGACCTCGATCGTGCTCCAGTCGACCGACGTCGACCAGAGCGTTCCGCTCACCGTTCGAGACGTGGTCGCAATGGCCCGCTATCCCCGCCTCGGGCTCTTCCGCCGCCCGGGTACCTCCGACCGCGAGGCGGTCGACTCGGCGATGCGACGGCTCGAGATCGACGATCTCGCAGCTCGGCAGATCCACCATCTGTCGGGCGGCCAACGCCAGCGGGCCTTTGTTGCCCAGGGGTTGGCGCAGGACGCACCGATCCTGCTGCTCGACGAGCCGCTGACCGGGCTCGACGTGCGGTCCCGATCGATCATCACCGAGGTGCTCGACGACGAGCACACCGCCGGGCGCACGATCGTCACGACGACCCACAACTTCGACGACGCCGGCAGGTGCGAGCTCGTTCTCCTGCTCGCGACGAGGTTCGTCGCGTTCGGTACGCCGGACGAGGTGTTCACCGAGGACCACCTGCGCACGGCCTTCGGTGGACGGTTCGTTCGGATCGGCGAGACGATGGTGCTCGACGACCCGCACCACGACCATCATCACTAGAGCGTCACCACCGAGATCGCGACCGACCTCGACGCTGTTCTCAGCGGTTCCCAGAAACGGTATGGTGCCGGGGGTGAGCGCGGATCTCCTCCACGACGACGTCGCCAGCCTCCTCCGTGCGGGCGACCATCGCTACACGACGGGCAGGCGACGGATCGTCGGCGCGCTGCACGCGGCCGACGGACCGGTCACGATCCCCGAGATCCTCGAACTCGACGGCGGCCTCGCCCAGTCGAGCGCGTACCGCAACCTGACGATTCTCGAGGAAGTCGGCGCGGTCACGCGCATCATCACCCACGACGACCACGCACGCTTCGAGCTCGCCGAAGCACTCACCGACCACCATCACCATCATCTGATCTGCACGAACTGTGGGTCGGTGAGGGACTTCGAGCTCACACCGGACACCGAGTCGACGCTCGAGCGGGCGTTCGCTCGAGCCGGGCGATCCGCCAAGTTCCGCATCGAGGGGCACCGCCTCGACCTCCTCGGCACGTGCGCCACGTGTCCCTGACCGGCGGCGGCTGCACCCGCTGACCGGTCGGGGACGAACGCCGACCACCCGCTCCGTCCAGCTGCGACGTCAGGCCAGTGCAGCGCTGATTCGGTCAGCGTTGGTACGCACCATGGCGAGGTACGTGGCGCCGTCGCTGTCGGCATCGCCGAGCGATTCGCTGAAGAGCTCGACCACGGCGATGTCGCCGACCTCGTCGGCGAGCGTCTGCGCGAGTTCGTCGGACGATGAGGTGTCGGCGAAGATCGCCGGGACACCTTCGGCTTCCACCACCTCCGCGAGTTCGGCGAGCTCGCCGGCACTCACGCTCTCGGTAGTGCTCCCGCTGGGCACCACCGCACCGACGACCTCGAAGCCGTAGCGGTCGGCGAAGTAGCCGAACACCTCGTGGTTCGTCACGAGCACCCGACGGTCCTCGGGGATGGATGCGACGAGTTCGGCGACCTCCGCGTCGAGCGACGTCAGTTCGGCGACGTAGGCGTCGCCCGACGCTTCCAACGCAGCCGGGTCGACGAGGTCGACCTCGTCCTGCAGGAAGTCGACGATGCCCTCGACCGCTGCCGCCATCCGCACCGGATCGGTGAAGAAGTGGGGGTCGGCACCCGAGTGGTCGTGACCGTCGTGCTCGTCACCGTGGTCGTGATCGTCGTCCTTCTCCTCGTCAGAGTGCTCCTCGTCCGAGTGCGCCTCATCGGAGTGGTCGTGATCGTCGTCCTTCTCCTCGTCAGAGTGCTCCTCGTCCGAGTGCTCCTCGTCCGAGTGCTCCTCGTCAGAGTGGTCGTGATCGTCGTCCTTCTCCTCGTCAGAGTGCTCCTCGTCCGAGTGCT
>JBCBDK010000489.1:0-3402 GCA_038529675.1 Actinomycetota bacterium | reverse complement strand
GCGGCGCATCGTCGGCTCCGCGACTCCGGCGACGCCGTGACCGTGCTCGATCTCGCCGTGAACGCGGGCTTCGCCGCGGCGATCAACGCGGGGTTCGAGATCGGCCTCGACCGCGGCGCACATGTGCTGGTCAGCCTGAACGACGACGTGCTCGTGCAGCCCGGCTGGCTGGAACCACTCGTCGAGGCGCTGGAGGATGGGCGAGCGTCCCACCTCGGTGCCGTCCAGCCGCTGCTCGTGCAACTCGGGTCGGATCCCGCCGAGATCAACTCGGCCGGTGTCGAGATCGATCGATACGGCGCCGGTTCGGATCGGCTGCGAGCCCACCCGGTCGCCGACGCGAAACCCGCGGCACTCGATGCCGTCACCGGAGGGGCGGCCGCGTGGTCGGCAGCGTTCGTGCGCGACGTCGGTCCGGCCGACGAACGGTTTTTCCTCTACTACGAGGACGTCGAATGGTGCCGACGTGGTGCGCGCGCGGGGTGGCGATTCGCGCTCGTGCCCCAGAGCCGTGTGCTGCACGCCGGGAGCGCGTCGACGCATCGCCTCGGCGGGTCGCTGCGCCGGCTCCAGGAACGCAACCGGCTCTGGAGCGTCGCGATGCACGGTTCGCTCCGCGAGCTCACCGCTGCACTGTGGCTGTCGATTCGACGACTGCGTCACGAACCGCGCGACGTCCATCGCCACGCACTGCTCGACGGGATGCGAGGCGCACCGGCTCGTGGATTCGACCGGGTCCGCGGTCGGTCGGTCGCCGCAACCGTCCGGCAGGCGTCCGGCCCACCCGACTTCGTGCGACGGCCGGTCGGGGGCGTGAACGTGCTCGGCTATCACCACGTCTCGAGCGGGCTCGGCGACAACGCACGGGCGATCGCCCGCTGTCTCCGCGCTGCCGGCGTCGACGTGATCGAGATCGACAACGACGTGACCAACTCGCCCCGACGTCGCCCGGCGCGCCCCATGCCGACCGAGCTGCACGACGCCACGATCGCCGTGGTCACTGCGTTCGAGTTCGAGGGACTCGTCGCTCGCCTCCCGGAGCTGCGAGCCGACGGCCGACGGCTGATCGGCTACTGGATGTGGGAGCTGACCACCGTGCCCGACTCCCACGTCGCTGCGATGTCGGTGCTCGACGAGGTCTGGACGGCCTCGGCGTTCGTCCGCTCGGCCTACGCCGACGTCGCACCCGGGTGGGTGCCGGTCAGGCGGGCGCCGTATCAGGTGCCGCGTCCGGTTCCCGATCCGTCGCGGACAGCCGGGTGGCGGGAGCGGTGGGGCGACCGATTCGTGTTCCTCGTGACCTTCGACTACCTGAGCATCCCCGAACGCAAGAACCCCGAGGCCGCGATCCGAGCGTTCACGAGCGCGTTCGAGCCGAGCGACGGGCCACTGCTGATCGTCAAGTCGATGAACGGTGACCGCCGCCCCGAGGCAAGCGAAGCAGTCGCAGCTGCGGTCGGTGAACGCGACGACGTGTGGCTCCTCGACGATCACCTCGACGAAGCCGATCATCACGCGCTGATCGCAGCCGCCGATGCACTCGTGTCGCCACACCGCAGCGAAGGCTTCGGCCTCCAACCGTTCGCGGCGCTGGCGATGGGAACGCCGGTCGTGGCGACCCGGTACGGCGGTGTGCTCGACTACCTGGATGATCAGAACTCGCTCCTCGTCGAGTACACGATGACCGGCGTGATCGAGGGCGAGGGGATCTATCCCGCGGGCGCACCGTGGGCCGACGTCGACCACGACGGTCTCGTCGACGCGATGCGCCGCCTCGTCGACGAGCCGGCGCTGGCCGGGCGTCTCGTCACTGCGGGGCGGGCGACCGCCGCGCAGTGGCCCGATGATCGTGCACTCGGCCTCGGCTACCTCCAGCTCCTCGAGATGGCCGAGCCGCGCACGACGCACATGGAGCTGCCGTGAACACCGTGCTGCACGACCTGCAACCGGTGCAGTGCTGGGCCTATCGCGACCGCGGTATCGGGCGATACACCGCCGACCTCGCCCGGGCGATCGACGATGTCGCTCCGGAACACGGCGTCGACGTCACGTTCGTCGTGAACGAGCAGCTCGGCGAGCTCGACCGTGTGCGAGCACTGGGGTTGGAGCGTCCGGTGGTCACATGGGACGACGTGGCCGGCTCCTCGGTCGACGTGCTCCACACGACCGGGCCGATGGACCCCGTGCCGTTCGAGGAGCGGCGCGTGCCGGTCGACGCTCGACGCCAGGTGGTGACCTGCTACGACCTCATCCCACTCCGGTTCCCCGACGTGTACCTGACCGATCCGCTCGGATCGGCTCGCTACCGGGCTCGGCTCGGCACACTCCTCGCCGCCGACGCGATCGTCACCGACTCGGAGTCAGCGGCCGACGACCTGCACGAGCTCCTCGGCATCGCCCGGGCCCGCCTCACGCCGGTGGGTGGCGGGTGCGACGAGCGCTTCCGGCCGCCGACGGACTCACTCGCCGATCGCCTCGCTCGGCTGCGCCGAGAGGTCCCCGCGGTGCGGCCGGGGTTCGTGCTCGGACCGACCGGGTGGGACTGGCGCAAGAACAACGAGGGGCTCGTCGCGGCCTACGCCCGGCTGCCCATCGAGGTGCGCCGTGCGCACCAGCTCGTCATCGTCGCCGAAGCGGATGCCGAACACCGCGATCGGATCGCTGCATGGTCTGCTGACCACGGCCTGGCAGCGGGGGAGGTCGTGCTCACCGGACACGTCGCCGACGACGTGCTGGTCACCCTCTACCAGTCCACGGATCTGGTTGTGTTGCCCTCGCGCTACGAGGGATTCGGCTTGCCGGTCGTGGAGGCGAAGCGGTGCGGTGCGGTCGTGGTCTGTGGGGACAACTCTGCGTTGCGCGAGGTGCTGCTCGAGCCACTGGCCCGGTTCGACGCGGACGACGTCGATCAGCTCGGCGCCGTCATGCTCAACGCACTGACCAACGAGGTGTTCCGGTCGATCGTCGCCGATGCGTCGGTGTGTGACACGTCGTGGAACACGGTCGCCGGCACCGTCGTCTCGGTGTACGAACAGTTGCTCGGTGGGCGCTGAGGCGGACGGGTACGCTCCCGAAGGGCTGGAGGAACAAGATGACCGATCGCTCGATGCCATCCCCACGGCGCGTCGCCAGAGGGCTGACGCAGCCGATGCGCGACTACTTCAACCAGCACTTCGAAGCCACGAAGGAGGAGATTCGTGCGGCGGCGGCCAACGGAGTCACGACCGGAACCTCGGCGGGCGGTGCTGCCGTGGTCGAAGGATCGGTTGCGGAACTGTCGAGCATCCTCGCCGAGACGGCGCTGCACCAGTCGACGATCGTCGCCCAGCTACGCGACGAGGTGGGCGCACTCGAGCGCCAGGTCGGTGAGATGTCGACCCGGCTCGACGAGTTGACCGCAGT
>JBCBDK010000488.1:0-3406 GCA_038529675.1 Actinomycetota bacterium | reverse complement strand
GACATCTCCAAGCTACGAAATGACGTACTGAAGTAGGCAGTAGCCTCCCTTGTATCCTTTATCGGGTCTGTAAGCTACGGTGACTCATTTCACCTTGCGGCCGCAATCTGTCGGCGAGCGACGTGCTCGGCCGGTTCGGGCATGCCGGGGCCCACGCACACCGGCTGGCCTCCGGCCTCGACGAGCGCACGGCATCGACCGACGACCCACCGCCGGAGCGGCGTCTCGCCCGCTCGTTCGACGACCCGGTCGCCCAGTCGGAGGCGGTCGTGTTCGTCGCCAAGCAACTCGCCGACGAACTCGCCGGTCGGCTCGCCGCCGACGGCCGGGTGTGTACTCGCCTCGTCGTCCAGATCGAGACCGAACACGGTGAGCGCTCGGAGCGATCCTGGTATCGGTCCACGGGCCTGCCTGCGTCGGCGATGGTCGAACGGGTCCGCTGGCAGCTCGATGCGTGGATGCGTCAGCCGCTGGGGACCGAGGACCGGATCACGTCGGGAGTCGCACTCGTCCGACTGATCCCCGACGAGGTGCGTGCCGACGACGGGGAGCAGCTGGGGTTGTGGGGTGGCCAGTCCGACGCCGACCGTCGGGCGGGCCGGGCGATCGCCCGACTGACGACGATCACCTCCGAGCGGGCCGTCACCGTACCGGTGTGGCAGGGAGGCCGGTTGCCGTCGGAGCGGTACCGCTGGACCCCGGCGACCACCGTCGACCTCGACGGTCGGGGTCGTGAGCCTGCGTACGCCGCGGTCACCGGCGTGGGCGTCGACGCTGCACCGGTCGCCGCCGGGTCGATCTTCGACGATCGTGCCGGCGCCCGACGAAGCGCTGCCGGACATGGGTCCGGTGGTGTGGGCGCAGGATCGAGTGGCGCAGGATCGAGTGGTGCGAGCCCGGGGCGGCGCGGCGCGCCGTGGCCCGGCTCGCTTCCTCCGCCGTCACCGGCCACGGTGTACGACACGCCACTGCCGATCGAGGTGCTCGACGACGAAGGGCGCCCGCTCGAGGTGTCGGGCCGCGGTGTGGTCACGGCGGCGCCGGCATCGGTCAGGCGGCTGTCCGGCGACGAGGCGAGCGGATGGCGGCGCGGGCCGACACGAACCGTTCGGGCGTGGGCAGGGCCGTGGCCGGTCGACCAGCGGTGGTGGGAACCGGGCGCACACCGTCGGCTGGCACGGTTCCAGTTGGTCGTCGACGGAACGGGGAGTCGGCCCGACGACGGGAACGGGTCGGGGCAGCACGCGATCCTCGTGGTGGCGGAGCACCGGCGGTGGTGGCTCGCCGCCCGCTACGACTGACTCGCTCGAACGGTGATCAGGACGGTGATGGTCGATGATCAGGGTGGTCGTCAGGTCGGCGGGACCAGCACGGCGGCGCCGAGCGCGACCACGGCGATGATCGCGATGAAGATCGCAATCTTGCGGGTCGTTTCGCGGTGCACGACGTTCAGGCTATGCCGATCGAGCGAGTGCGGAACGGTTCGGGCGCGGCGTGTGGTCGAGCGGGCCGACGTTTGCGGGAGTGATCAGGCGGTGGGGCGGCTGAGCATGCTGGGAAGCTCGAGCGCGTCGGTCACGTCGTTGGCGAGGCGGAACCCGACGCCGCGGACGGTGTGGATCACCTTCAGGCCGGGGGAGGCCTTGTCGAGCTTCCGGCGGAGATTCGACAGGTGAACGTCGACCACGTGGGTGTCGCCGACCCAGCGCGGGCCCCACACCGCGTCGAGCAGGTCTTCGCGTGTGCAGACCTCTGCCGGGCGGCGGCAGAGCTGCTCGAGCAGCGAGAACTCGATCCGGGTGGTCTGGACCTCTTCGTCGTCGACACGCACCTCGCGTCGGCCGAGGTCGACGGCGAGCGGGCCGAGTTGGAGCGTGTTCGAGGCCACGACCTCGACACGCCGTTCCTCGGTGCGGCGCGGGCGGCGGAGCAGCGCCTGGCAGCGAGCGGCGAGTTCGTCGGCGTGGATCGGTGCCGACATGATGTCGTCGGCGCCACCTTGGAGGATCGCAGTGCGAACCCGGGGCTGATCGTCGTAGGCGACGCAGAGCAGGTACTGCTCGTCGGAGGAGCGGAGGTGGTCGTGCAGCGGTCGGCCGTCGGGGTCACCGAGACGCAGATCGGCGACGAAGACATCGGGCGAGAACGACTCGGCGAGCAGCAGGGCCGCGTCGCCATCGGTCGGGGCGCTGACGTTGAAGCCAGCGGCCCGGAGGCCGGCCACGCAGACGCGTCGCAGATCGGGGTCGTCCACAGCGACCAGGATCCGGGGAGATGAGTTGGTGTCGTGTTCCATGTGCAATCTGTCCGGCTCCGCCACCGGTGAGTCGTGTGCTCGGTCGTGTTGTGTATCGGGCGCTCCGAACGAGAACTTGAGGAAGTCATCCCGTGTCCCGGCGAGATGCTCGGGTCGCCGGGTGCGATGTCACCGGGCGTGAGGTGCTCCTACCCTGCGCACGTGGTCGATCGAGAGCTGCTCACCCGGATCCGTGCCGACGTCGTCGGGCGAGATCCGGTCGACGACCGTGAGATCGCCTCGATCGAGCGGTTCCTGGTCGAGTTCGATCGGTTGGACGATCCGCTGAGCCAGGAGGCTGATCCGGTGCACGTCACGGCCTCGGGGATCGTCGTCGGTGAGCGGGGTGTGGTGCTGTTGAAGCACAAGCGCCTCGGGCTCTGGCTGCAACCCGGCGGTCACGTCGATCCGGGGGAAACCCCCTGGCAGGCGGCATTGCGTGAGTCGATCGAGGAGACGGGCCTGACGTGTTCGTTCGACGGGCCGGTCGCGGTGGATGGTTCGCCCCGGTTACTGCATGTCGACGTCCATGCGGGTGGGCGGGGCCACACACATCTCGACCTGCGCTATCTCGTCGACGGCGGTGACGCCGACCCTGCTCCGCCGGCAGACGAGAGCCAGGAGGTCGACTGGTTCGACTGGGATACTGCGATCTCGATGGCCGACGACGGTGTCGCCGGCTGCCTCCGAGCCGTCCGCCCCGGCTGAGCTGTTCTCGTGAGGAAATCCGGTGGGGTGTCCCACACGACCTCACGAGAACGGCGAGTCGAGGGGGGCGCGTCGATGGAGGGGGTACACGCTCGGGTGACACGCAATCCTGATCGAATCGAACTTGTGTTCGTAGCACAGGTGTTCGATGATGTGGGGGATGGCGTTCAACAACCCGGCGTGGACGTGGAAGGACCTCGAGAAGACCCTCTCCGGAACGACCGGCCGCGACGGCCGCGCGCCGGGGTCGCTGTCGTGGAACGCCGGCGGTGACAGCCCCGCCTGGGGCCGCAAGCGCCAACCCTTCGAACCGCCACCCGATCTGACCGCCCGCGCGAGAGGGGGCCAAGAGGGCCTGCGTGGCCCTGGAACGCATGCCTATGCAGTGAAGCTCTGCATAGG
>JBCBDK010000487.1:0-3410 GCA_038529675.1 Actinomycetota bacterium | reverse complement strand
GCCCTCGCGAGCGCGATCATCGTGATCATCTTCCTCGTGCTCGCCACGACGTCGGCGCTGTCGTTCCGACTCACCAAGCGGCTGGAGGACATCTATGACCAGTGAGGCCGCCGCGACCGGTGACTCGATGAGCGTCGCGTCGCGGCCGATCAACGAACTGAACCAGAGCGAGCGGACGGCGTCGATGCTCGCGACCCGGCGGCGCACACCGTTCAAGGTGTGGCTCCGCCGTTCGGGCGGTCGTCACATCTTCGCCACGCTGGCCGCGATCTTCTCGCTGTACCCCGTCGTGTGGATCGTGTCTGCGTCGTTCAACGCGTCCGACAGCCTCGCGTCGGCGCGGCTCATCCCGCGCAACGTCACCTTCGACAACTTCACCGGGCTGTTCAACGACTCGGTGTCGCCGATCGGGCGGTGGATGTGGAACAGCGTCTACATCGCGGTGGCCGCGGCCACGATCAACGTGCTCGTCGCGGCGTTCGCCGCGTATGCGTTCAGCCGGTTCGAGTTCCGCGGTCGACGCGCGCTGCTGACGTCGCTGCTCGTGATGCAGATCTTCCCCCAGTTCCTCGGCTTCATCGCCTTCTTCGTGATGTCACAGCAGCTCGGCGAGGTCATTCCTGCGATCGGCTTCAACACCCACGCGTTCCTCATCCTCGTGTACATCGGCGGTGCCGCCGGTTTCAACGCGTTCCTGCTCAAGGGCTTCCTCGACTCGGTACCCAAGTCGCTCGACGAGGCGGCTCGCATCGACGGTGCGTCGGCGCTGGTGATCTTCTTCCGGATCATCATCCCGCTCGCACGGCCGATGCTCGCAGTGATCTTCATGATCAGTTTCATCGCGACGTTCAGCGAGTTCATCCTCGCCAGCTTCCTGCTGTCGGGCACCGACAACCTGACGCTGCCGATCGGCCTGCAGGCGTTCCTCGGCCAGGGCTACAACGCCCGCTGGGGCCTGCTCGCCGCGGTGTCGTTGCTCAGCGCGGCGCCGATCGTCATCATCTTCATCGTCGCCCAGAAGCACATCATCGGTGGGCTCACCGCCGGTGGGGTGAAGGGGTAGCTCCGTGCGGCGTGCTCTGACTGTCCGGCACGACACGGCGGCCCCTGCGGGCTCCTGCGTACTCGCCTCACTCGCTCCGCTCGTTCCACGCTCGCTCGCATGACCCTTCGGCACCGCCGTGTCGTACCTCGCCTCGCCGTCGCCACGGCGCTGTGTGTGGGGGCGGCCGCTTGTTCGGGGTCGGAGGGAGACGGGTCCGAGCCGGTTGACCCCGACACGACTGCGGCGCCTTCGAGCGATGTGCCGGTGACGACCGTCGACGGCTCGGGTAGGACCGGGACGACGGACGACGCCGACACCGACGCCGACGGAGGCGCCGAGTCGGACGTCCGGGCCGACGACGTCGGGCCGACCGCTGCGCCGGTGCGGCATCCGGCGACGGCTCGGCCGATCTACTTCGTGATGCCGGACCGGTTCGAGAACGGCGATCCGACGAACGACACCGGTGGGCTCGACCCGGCGCTCGGCCCGACGGTGCACGGCTTCGAACCGTCCCGGCGCGGGTATCACCATGGCGGCGACCTCGCCGGGCTGACCGATCGGCTGCCGTACATCGCCGACCTCGGCATGGGTGCGGTGTGGATCACGCCGCCGTTCCGCAACCGGTTCGTGCAGGGCGACGGAACACTCGACGGCTCGTCGTCGAGCTACCACGGCTACTGGCAGATCGACTGGACCCAGATCGACCCTCACCTCGGCACCGAGGAGGAGTTCGTCGACTTCATCGAGGCCGCGCACGCGCTCGATCTCCACGTGTACCTCGACATCGTCATCAACCACACCGGTGACGTGATCACCTTCGAACCGCGCGAGGGCGAGTCGACGGCAACGGCCTACGTCGGTTCGAACGCAGCGCCGTACCTCACGGCTGACGGCACGCCGTTCGACCCAGCGGAGTTCGCCGGTCAACCCGGCTTCCCCGAACTCGATGCGACGATCTCGTTCCCCCGAGCGCCGGTGTTCGCCGACCCGGCCGACGCCACGGCGAAGGCACCCGACTGGTTGAACGACGTGACGCTGTACCACAACCGTGGCAACTCGACCTTCCAGGGCGAGTCCAGTGAGTGGGGTGACTTCTTCGGTCTCGACGATCTCTTCACCGAGCACCCGCGCGTGGTCGACGGGATGATCGAGCTCTACGGCGACATCATCGAGCGCTACGACATCGATGGTGTTCGCGTCGACACGATGAAGCACGTCGATGTCGCCTTCTGGGAGCGGTTCACGCCCGCGATCCTCGAGCGGGCGGCCGTACTCGGCAAGGACGACTTCTACGTGTTCGGCGAGGTCCTCAACGAAGATCCGATCGCACAGTCGGCGTACACCAACGTCGGCGTCCCCGCGACGTTGGACTTCATCGTTGCGGGCGGCATCGAACGGTTCGTCGGGAGTGGTGGTGAGGCACAGCTTCTCGCGGACGCGTTCGACGACGACGACTGGTTCACCGACGCGGACAACGACGCCAGCTTCCAGCCCACCTTCGTCGGCAACCACGACGAGGGTCGGATGGGCTTCCTGCTCGACCGCGCCGACCCGGCCGCCGACGACGCCACACTGCTCGCCCGCGCCCGGCTCGTGAACGATCTGCTCTTCCTCACCAGAGGGACGCCGGTCGTCTACTACGGCGACGAGCAGGGTTTCGTCGGCGAGGGCGGCGACCAGTTCGCCCGCCACGACATGTTCCCGTCGCAGACGCCGGAGTACCTCGACGACGACCTGATCGGCACCGACGCAACCGCGGCCGATTCGAACTTCGACTCCGGCCATCCGCTCTACCAGCACATCGCCGGCTTGGCAGCTCTGCGCGCCGAGCATCCGACGCTGTCGACCGGGGCGCAGATCGTCCATGAGTCGTCCCTCGACGCGCCGTCGGCGTTCTCGTTCTCTCGCATCGATCGCGACGAGCGACGCGAGTACGTCGTGTTCACGAACGCCTCCTCGACCGACGCGACCGTCGAGATCACCGCCCTCACCCCCGACGCGAGCTTCCGTCGCCTCGTCGGGCCGTCGGGAGCGATCACGTCCGACGCCGATGGCCTCCTCCTCGCGAAGGTGTCGGCGCTGACCACCCTGGTCTACGTCGCCGACCGGCCGATTCCGATGCCTGATGAACCGACGACGATCGATGTCGTGCGTCCGGACGTCGGTGTCGAGATCCCGACGAACCGATACCGGATCGAGGCCGAACTCGGCGATCGGCGCTACGCCGAGGTCACGTTCGCCGTCGCCATCGACGGTGCGGACCCCGTCATCATCGGCACCGACGACGCACCGCCGTATCGCGTGTATTGGAACAACGCCGACCTCCAGGCCGGCGCCGAACTCGAACTGATCGCAACGGTGGACG
>JBCBDK010000486.1:0-3427 GCA_038529675.1 Actinomycetota bacterium | reverse complement strand
CTCGTTGCGCGGCGCTGCCGGCGGCGCGACGGCTGGCGTCGGCTCGGCCGCGGACCTCGGTTCATCGGTCGTGTTCGACGGCGCGTCGTCGACGATCGAGTCCCACGAGAGGCTCGGCAGGGATGACTTGTCGCGGTCCAACAGTCCCATGTGTCGCGCATCGGCACGCGCGATCGTCGCCTTGAGCACAGATTGAGAACTCATGGCACCTGACGTCGCCGATCCCTGCGCACCATGGAGCAACCGATCCAACCCGCCGTCCTCGTGGCGACACCGCGCTCCCCGGCGTTTGTGGCCGGACGACCACGCTCAGCGAGAGCACCGGTTCGCTGTCCACTTACCACTCTGAGACAGGTATCCTCACGCTCGGCGTCATCGTCGGACCTGGCCGGTGCACTCGGCGGCACCGGAGCACCACGGCGGTGGGACAACGGAGCGCCACCACGTTCTGCCCGGGGCGGAGCGTGAGGACACGGAGGCGGACAACATGGAAGAACGACGGACCACTCGACGGGCCGCACTGGCGCTCGGCGTCACGATGCTTGCGCTGACCGGCGTCGGCGTGCCGACGACGAACGCAGCGAGTTCCGGCGGCGAACGCGCGGCGGTCGACGCCGGAACGGACCGGCAGCTCGCGGTCGTACCTCGAGGCGACGACGCCCCGCGGTTCGCATTGGGGGACGGCAACTCCGAGCGGCACGTGGCGTCCCGCGACGATGCCTTCGTGGTCACGGTCGACCTCGCTGGGTCCGACTCGATCGACGGCGTGCTCCGCTTCCACGCCGGCGCCCTCGAGTTCGCCGGCGCCACGGCCCTCGACCCCGCCGCCACACTGCTGCAGAACGAGGTTGCCGAGGGCGTTGCGGTCACCGTCGCCGGCGGGATCGATGCGTCGTTCGAGGCTCGCTTCGTGCCCCGGCTCACCGCCGACGTGGGCATCGCACTCGACACAGCCGGCGCCGACGGGCGGTCGGTCACCCGCTCGACGGTCGTGTCGATTCGCGACGACCGTCGCACCGGATTCGCGATCGACGCTCCCGACCGTACGGGCTCGCTCCTGCCGTCCGTCGCGCTCGGTGACGCGGCCGATCTGACGGGTGACGGACGCATCGACGCCCTCGACGTCGTCGACGTCCAGATCGCATGGCACGAACAGCTCGCGTCCGGCAGCCACTGCGGGCTCGCCGACCCTGCGCTCGCGAGCGCGGACCTCAACGACGACGGCTGTCTCGGTGCGGCCGATCTCACCACGATCGAGGACGAGGTCGCCAACCGGCCCGCCGGCTTCGCATCGCCGCTGCTCGCCATGGCTGGCGGCGAGGGCGCCACGTTCGTCGTCACCGACACGAGCGACGAGGGCGACAACCAGCTCAACGACGACCTCTGCATCACCCCGAGCGGCGGCTGCAGCCTCCGTGCCGCGATCCTGCAGGCGAACGCGACGCCCGGGCCGAACCGCATCGAGTTCGACATCCCCGGTCCCGGCCCGCACACGATCCTGCTCGATCGGAAGATGACCACGATCAGCGACGCGACCGGCCCGCTCGTGATCGACGGCTACACCCAGCCGGGCGCCAGTGAGAACACCGATCCACTCGCTTCGAACGCGGTGATCCAGATCGCGATCGAGATGGAGACCTACGTGAACGGTCGCGCCACGTTCGCGATCACGTCGGGCGGCAACGTCATCCGTGGGCTCTCGGTCTACAACTCGTACTTCCCGTTCCTGCTGATGGGGACCGAGGCGGTCGACAACCGGATCGTCGGCAACTTCATCGGCACGAACCCGGCCGGCACGTTCCACCTCAACCCCGGCTTCTCGAACGCCGCCGGCGTCCAGTTCGACCAGGGTGCATCGTACAACCGGATCGGCACGCCCGAGATCGCCGACCGCAACGTGATGTCCGGCAACCGGAGCTGGGCGGTCCGCGTCGAACAGAACGAAACCATCGGCAACATCATCCAGAACAACATCATCGGCCTGAACCCATCCGGCACCGACCGTCTCGACTCCCACGGGGGCATCGACGTCCAGTACGGCGCGCGCCAGACCCTGGTGGGCGGCCGTGCGCTGCGCGAACACAACGTGTTCGCCGGGCTCGTGTACTCCGGCATCGACTTCTCCCACAACTCATTCGAGAACCAGGCGATCGGCAACTACATCGGCACCGACCTCACGGGCCGACAGGCCTTCGAGTGGACCGAGAGCCGCTACGGCCTGCTCGTCAAGGACGACGCCCGCCTCAACTACTACGAGGGCAACGTTGTGGCGAATCAGACCTCCGAGGGCATCTACAACAAGCACAACTACACCGGCGGCAACACCTTCGTCGGCAACCTCGTGGGGCTCACGCTCGACGGCACGCCGGCAGGCAACGGACGCGACGGTGTCCAGCTGCGTGGCCACGACGACGTGTTCGAGCGGAACCTCATCGCCAACAACGACCAGGACGGCATCAACCTCGACTCACTCAACGATTCGGGGCCGAACGACGACGAGCTCACCGAGCGCAACCGCCTGACTCGCAACTCCTTCTGGAACAACGGTGGCCTCGGCATCGACATCACCCCGAACGGGCAGAACACCAACGACGTCGGCGACGGCGACGGCGGCACACAGGCCGGGCTGAACCATCCCGAGCTCGCCGACGTCTCCGTGGGCACGGTCACCGGCAACGCATGCGCCGGGTGCACCGTCGAGGTCTACCTCGCCGACGAGTCGACGATCAACGAGGGCCGTCAGTTCCTCGGCAGTGTCGTGACCGACGCGGCCACCGGCGACTTCACGTTCGCCGACACCCGCATCGTCACCGATCGCCTCGTCACCGCGCTGACGATCGACGGCCTCGGCAACACCTCGGAGTTCGCTCCATCGAAGCGGGCCGCAGCCATGGTCGCCTGGACCGAGCTGCAGGGCGACTTCACGACGACGGTGGTCGACGGCCGCGACGTGGCGATCGTGCCGGAGGCCGGGGCCGGCTGGACGGGCGGCGCCGACCAGACCTCGAGCATCGTCTACTTCGACGTCGTGGCGCCCGCCGCCGGCGACTACGTGATCGACGCCGAGGTGTACGCACCGACCAGCGTCGCCAACAGCTTCTGGGTCGTCCTCGACGGCGAGACCGGCGCGGGTCGTCTCTTCGACACGGCCGTCTCCGGTTCGCTCATCACCGACACCGTCAACCAGCGCAACGTCGCCGACCCGGTCGTCGTCACACTCCCTGCCGGGCCGAAACGAATCGGGTTCGCGCTCCGCGAAGACGGCACGGGCGTTGCGCGCATCGCGCTCCGCGACGCCGCACCGGCACCCGGAACCGCGCCCGTCATCACCGGGCCGGGCGACAGATCGGGACGAGCGTCGGGTAGGGAAAGAGTGTTGATGTCCGGGTAGATCTCGGGGGGCGGCGGAGCAGGGGGAGGGGGGGGG
>JBCBDK010000485.1:0-3428 GCA_038529675.1 Actinomycetota bacterium | reverse complement strand
CTCCGGGTGGCGCGTCGGTACCCGAAGTCCTGCTGGCAGCTCGGCGGCGCCGGCTCGGTGGGGAGCCAGAGCCTCCTCGGCATCCCGCGGCTCGCTGAGCTGCGCCAGCGGCTCGATCCGGAACGTTCGGTGGTCATCTGGCCGTTCGAGACGGGTCTTCGCCCACCCGACGCGTCGATCGGCGTCGTGATCGCCGAGATGTGGCCGTCGATGCTGGTCGAGCCGGAGGATCTCCCGCCGTGGTGGATCCGCGACGCCGCCCAGGTCGATCGCAGCGCCCGCCGACTCCGACGGGCCGACCGGTCGGGCGAACTCGACCAGTGGTTCGCGCCATCGGTCGACGACCCCGACGCCGTTGTGGCCGAAGAGGGCTGGATCCTCGGCGTCACCTGACGCCACCAGCCGACGTTGGAGAGTGTCGGTCGGTCACGCCGAGCGCATCGAGTCGGCGTGTGGCCGACGCGCCGCCTCAGCCGATAGTCGCTGCGGCGGAGTGGCTCGCCCGAGTATCACTTCGGAGCGGAGAGGGAGGTCTCACATGACGACACGTGTTCGTTGGGCCGCGATCGGTGCGGCCGTTGCCATCAGCCGCAGTTGCCGTTGTTCCCGTGTGTGCCGACCGTGGCGTCGGGATCCCCCCGCAGGCGACCGCTGTCTCGATGAACGTCACGGCGATCGATGCGAGCGAGCCCACGTTTCTCGTCGTCTGGGCGAACGGCGCACCGCAGCCGAACGCGTCCAACCTCGACCCGGTGCCCGGCCAGCCGCCGACTCCCAACGCGGTGACCTCCGAGGTCAACTCGCTCGGTGAACTCGCCATCTTCAACCTGGCGGGGACGGTCGACGTGTTGGCCGACGTCAACGGGTACTACCTCGACCACGACCACGACGATCAGTATCTCGGGTTCGGCGGTTCGTTGATGGAGGCGGCGCTCTCCGGCGGTGCCACCGTCTCCGGATCCTCGATCCGGTTGCCCGACTCGGGAACGCCGTCGATGGAGCTCGCCTTCGGCCTTCCGCCGGGACGCGAGCCGGGTCGGCTGGTCGAGGTGCAGATTCCGTTCACCGCTCCTGAGAACTGCCAGGTCGAGTTCTCGATGAGCGGCGTGCTCGCGCCGTTCGCCGACTCGGAGCGCCTCCTCAACACCTCGTGGCGAGTCGACGGCACGATCGACGACGTGGTGCAATTCGGTCCCGCACCGCCGGGTGGGGGCGGGCAGACGGTGGTGATCGTCACGTTCGTGAACCCGTTCAGTCGTGACATCCCAGCCGGTGGCAGCGTCGAACTCGAACTCACGAGGACCAACAGCCCGGCGGACACCTGCTCCGGCTCGGTGCAAGCCAGGGGTGGCTACTCCGTCGGCTACTGACCGCACAACGCATCCGAGCTGTCCGGCCGTGCGTCGGGTGCGAGACTGCTGCGGTGAGGAGTGCGCCATGGCGTCGGTGACGCTCGACGGCGTGTCGGTCGTCGTCGAGAGGACCGAGCTGCTGCGTGACATCTCGCTCTGGGTGCCCGACGGTGAGGTCGTGGCGGTGCTCGGCCCGTCGGGTTCGGGCAAATCGACCCTGCTTCGGGTCGTCGCCGGTCTCGCACGAGCAGGCAGCGGCCACGTCCGCTTCGACGGTGTCGACGTGACGGGTGTGCTGCCGGGCCAACGCGACGCCGGGATGGTGTTCCAGGAACCGGCACTGCTCCCGAATCGGTCCGTACAGCGCAACGTCGCGTTCCCGCTCGAGATCCGTCGAGAACTCGCGGATGCCATCACCGAGCGGGTGGGCGCCGAGGCGCGTGCGCTGCACATCGAGCACCTGCTCCACCGCAACCCCGCCGAGTTGTCGCGTGGCGAAGAGCAACTCGTACAGATCGCCCGGGCACTCGTACGGATGCCATCGGTCCTGCTGCTCGACGAGCCGTTCTCGGCACTCGACGAACCTCGCCGCCAGGCAATGCGCGCCGAGATCGCCCTGCTCCAGGCCGGCTACGGCACGACCACGCTCATCGCGACGAACGATCCCGCCGATGCACTTGCACTCGCACATCGCGTCGTCGTCTTGGCCGCGACCGATGCAGGTGAACCCGGTCGGATCGCACAACTCGGTCGACTCGCCGAGGTTCGCGACGAGCCGGCGACGCTGACGGTGGCGATGTCGCTCGGCGAGCTGTGGCCGATCCCCGTCGAGGTACAGGCCGCCGAGGAGGGCGCCTGGTTGGTGAGCGGAGACGGCTCGTCACTCAGGCTTCGATCATGGGCGCCGACGGTCGCAGCGGCCGTCGGGCGTCGACTCACGCTCGGTGTCCGGACCGGCGACGTGGTGATCGCCGAACGCGGGGCACAGACCGCCACCGTGGTCCGCTCGATTCCCGGTGCCGGACGCATGATCATCGAGCTCGCCGGCAGGCGCGTCCACGTTCCGGACATGGACGACCGTCGGTACGAGGCCGGCGACGAGGTCGCCGTCGATGTCGTCCGCTCGTTCGTGTTCGACGAAGCCGGTCTGCGCCTCGCGTGATCGAGGCGCCCGCCGGTCCGCTCAATCCACCTGCCAGGTGCCGTTGCTGCGCAGCAGCGCGCCGAGATCGCCGGGACCCTTCGCATCGCTGGCGGCGACCACCTGGTCGCCGACGGCCTGTGCGTACTCGGGTCGTTCGACGTCGCGGAACACCCCGAACGGTGTCGGCGAGTGATCGTCGGTGTTGATCCGGGCGAGCGCGAACGCGAGCGAGGGGAACGGATTGTGCTCGTCGTGCACGAGGATGTTGTCGAGTCCGACGTCGGCGACCTCGACCAGCTTCAAGAAGCCGTCGCTGCCCTGCATCACGCCCCGCTGACGGTCCGCACCGAACAGGATCGGCTCACCGTGCAACAGGTTGATCATGAACTCGTCGCGCTGGTTCTTCTTCGTGATGTCGTTGAACTGGCCGTCGTTGAACACGTTGCAGTTCTGGTAGATCTCGACGAACGACGCACCCGGGTGGGCATGGGCCCGTCGGAAGATCTCCATCATGTGCTTGCGGTCGAGGTCGTGGGTGCGGGCGACGAACGACGCCTCGGCACCGAGCGCCACTGCGAGCGGGTTGAACGGCGGGTCGATCGAGCCCATCGGCGTGGACTTCGTGACCTTGCCCACCTCGGAGGTCGGTGAGTACTGGCCCTTGGTGAGCCCGTAGATCCGGTTGTTGAACAGCAAGATGTTGAGCTTGACGTTGCGGCGCAGCGCATGGATGAGGTGGTTGCCGCCGATCGACAAGCCGTCGCCGTCGCCGGTGATGACCCACACGTCGAGGTCGGGCCGGGCGACGGCCACACCGGTGGCGATGGCTGGCGCACGGCCGTGGATCGAGTGCATCCCGTAGGTGTTCATGTAGTAGGGGAACCGGCTGGAACAGCCGATCCCGGAGATGAACACCGTGTTCTCGGGCGCGG
>JBCBDK010000484.1:0-3438 GCA_038529675.1 Actinomycetota bacterium | reverse complement strand
CGCCAACCACGCCAGCACCGAAGTTGGATTCCGTCCCCGAGCAGGAATCCAACTCGCCTGCATCGCCGATCCCGGCCGTGAGCAGGGCCGACGCGCCAACCACGCCAGCACCGAAGTTGGATTCCGTCCCCGAGCAGGAATCCAACTCTCGAGCTACTCGGTGGGCGGCGTGCCCATGAACTCGTGCATCGTCGCCTGGCCGTCTGCGGAGACGCCGTCGCGGCGGAGCACCATCGCCGCGGTTCGCCGGAGGATGTCGAGGTCGACACGCCACGAAGCGTGCTCGACGTACCAGACGTCGAGTTCGAGCCGCTCGGGCCAGTCCACCGCGTTGCGGCCGTGCACCTGGGCCCACCCGGTGAGTCCGGGACGCGCGTCGAGCCGACGGCGCTGACGATCGTCGTAGCGCTCGACGTACGCCATCGGGAGCGGCCGTGGCCCGACGAGGCTCATGTCACCCTTCGCGATCGACCACAGCTGCGGCAGCTCGTCGAGGCTGGTCGCACGAAGGGTTCGACCGAATGCGGGCAGCCGGTCGCCGTCGGGCAGCAAGTCCCCCGTCTCATCACGATCGTCGGTCATCGACCGGAACTTGGCGACGCCGATCGGCGTGCCGTTCCGGCCGGCCCGGTCCTGACGGAACAACACCGGTCGACCGAGCCGGAACCGAACAGCGAGCGCGACCACGGCTGCGACCGGGACCACGACGGGTGCGACCGCGGCCACGACGACGAGGTCCACCGCACGCTTGACGCCAGACGAATGCCAGGAAGTCTGCGACCCCATCGCGGCGCACTGTAGGTTGCGACGCGTGGGAACGGAAGCCCGAGTCGAGCGCCTGGTGATCATCGGCGCCGGCGGATTCGGTCGGGAGGTCCTCGACGTCGTCGAGCGGATCAACAACGATGCCGCTCGGTTCGAGGTCGTCGGGTTCCGCGACGACGGCGCACCCGATCTCAAGTTGCTTGCAGCTCGCGGCCACCGCCACCTCGGGCCGGTGAGCGAGTCCGCGTCGGATGATGCCGCCGCCGTGCTCGCGATCGGTGACGGCGCGGTCCGGGCACGGCTCGATGCGCAACTCGAGACGCTCGGCGTACCCGCGACCTTGCTCGTGTCACCCGATGCGACCTTCGGAGGGGCGAACCGGATCGATGTCGGCTGCGTCGTGTGCGCGGGCGTTCGAGTCACCACCAACGTCCGAATCGGACGATCGGTGGTCCTGAACCTGAACGCCACCGTCGGCCACGATGCCGTCCTCGAGGACCATGTGACCGTGTTCCCCGGTGCGACGATCAGCGGGGCTGTGCACGTCGGTGCGAGGGCCACGATCGGGACAGGCGCGAATGTCCTGCCCGGCGTCACCATCGGTGACGATGCCTTCGTCGGTGCCGGCGCTGTCGTCACGAAGGACGTCGAGCCGGGGTCGGTGGTCGCCGGGATCCCGGCACGCCCCCTGGCACCACCCGAACCGACCGGTGGCTAGGCAGCCGCCACGACCCGCTGATCTAACGTCGCACCCGTTCGCCGGACCGAGGATTCATGAGCAGTACAGCAATCGAACGCATCCAAGACCGCACCGCCCGCGTGGTCGTCGTCGGCCAGGGCTACGTCGGCCTTCCGGTCGCCATCCGCGCATCGGAGGTCGGGTTCCGAACCGTCGGCTACGAGGTGTCGCCACAACGGGTCGAGGAACTCCGCGCCGGCCGGAGCTACGTCGGCGACATCTCCGACGAGCAGATCCAGCGACACCTCGGGTCGACGTACTTCCCGACCGACGACCCTGCGGACCTCGCCGGCTTCGACGTCGCGGTGATCAGCGTGCCGACGCCGCTCAACGATCGGGCCCCGGACCTCCAGTACATCGAGTCGGCCAGCCGGACCGTCGGCGCACATCTCACCGACGATGCCTGCGTCATCCTCGAGAGCACGACCTATCCGGGCACGACAGAGGAGTTGATGCTGCCGATCCTCGAAGCGGCGTCCGGACTGGATCGATCTCGCTTCCACATCGGCTACTCACCCGAGCGCATCGACCCTGGCAACGCCGTGTACGGGCTCGTCAACACCCCGAAGGTGGTGAGCGGCTCCACCCCCGATGGCCTTTCGGTCGTCACTGCGTTCTTCGATGCGATCGTCGACACGACCGTGCCCGTCGGCTCGTGTGCAGAGGCCGAGTTGGTGAAGCTGCTGGAGAACACCTTCCGACACGTCAACATCGCCCTCGTCAACGAGCTCGCCATGTTCGCCGGTGATCTCGGCATCGACGTCTGGCGAGCCATCGACGCCGCTGCCTCGAAGCCATTCGGCTACATGAAGTTCACACCGGGCCCCGGGGTCGGTGGGCACTGCCTCCCGATCGACCCGAGCTATCTCGCGTGGCGCGTCAAGAATCACCTCGGCCACACCTTCCGCTTCGTCGAGCTCGCGAACGACGTCAACGAACACATGCCCGACTTCGTCTACGACCGGATCGCACGCCTCCTCAACGGTCGCCGTCAGGCGGTCAACGGCTCGAAGATCTTGCTGCTCGGACTCGCCTACAAGCGGGCGACGAGCGATTGGCGCGAGAGTCCGTCGGTTCATGTGGCACGCCGGTTGAGCGAGAACGGTGCGGACATCGTGTTCTGCGACCCGTACATCCCATCGGTCAACCTCGAGGGGTTCGAACACGAATTGGTCCCGTTCGAGCCCGACCAACTCGCGGCCGCCGACCTGGTCGCTGTGCTGGTCGATCATCCGGAGTTCGACCCGAAGGTCATCGCCGAGCACGCCCAGATCGTCTTCGACACCAAGAACCTGATGAGCGGCCACGAATTCGCCGGTGAGCGACTCTGACCTGCAGATGGAGGCGCCGCTGAGGGCGCTCTATCTCATCACGTCGCCGGTGAGCGCCCGGTTCCTTCGGGGTCAGCTCGCGTTCATGCGTCGTCACGGCGTTCGCTGCGTCGTCGGAACGGGCGCGGGCGACGGCGAGTTCGACGACGGTGTCGAGTCGTTCGATGTCGGCTTCTCGCGCGAGATCCGACTCGTGCGCGACCTGATGTCGCTGGCGAAGACCGTCCGGTTGATCCGGCGGCTTCGCCCCGACATCGTGAACGCCTCCACCCCGAAGGCCGGGCTGGTCGGCACGCTGGCAGCCGCCGCATGCCGCGTCGAACGACGCGTATACGTCGTGCGTGGCCTCCGATACGAGACCGCCAGGGGCACACGCCGTCGGGTGCTCGCCGGGCTCGAACGCCTGACCATGCGGCTGGCCCATGTCGTCGTCTTCAACAGCCCGAGCCTGCTCGAGCGCGCTCGAGCCGACGGGGTGTGTCGGCCGTCGACCGGAATCGTCCTCGGCGCCGGATCTGGGAACGGGATCGATACTCGACGGTTCAGCCAGCTCGTCCCCGGCGACGAGGCACGGCGACGACTCGGACTCGAGAACGTGGCCGG
>JBCBDK010000483.1:0-3445 GCA_038529675.1 Actinomycetota bacterium | reverse complement strand
AGGGCACGTCGAGCCCGATCATCGAGCACCCCGATGTCCGCCGCATGCTGATGACCCAGCGCGCGTGGCTCGACGGGATGCGCGCCCTCTGCTACACGAACGCGGCCGCACTCGATCGCGCGGAGGCCGCAGCGGACACCGACGAGGCGACCCGCTGGCGTGAGCTCGCCGACCTGCTCATTCCACTGTCGAAGGGGCTGTGCACCGACGTGTGCAACGAGATGACGTCGATCGCCGTACAGATCCACGGCGGCATGGGTTACGTCGAGGAGACCGGCGCCGCGCAGCACTACCGCGACGCGCGGATCTTTGCGATCTACGAGGGCACCAACGGCATCCAGGCTGCCGACCTCGTCGGGCGCAAGCTCGGGATGCGCGGCGGTGACGTCGTGCGCGACCTGCTCGACGAACTCGCCGGGCATGCGAAGCAGCTCGCCGACATCGACGGCCTCGGCCGCTTCGCCGAGCAACTCGACGCGGCGATCGACACCGCCCGAACGGCGACCGATCACCTGGTGGCGAACGGGCCGACCGACGTCCGCTCGCTCCTCGGAGCGTCGTCGCCGTATCTGCGCCTGCTCGGGACGACCGTCGTCGGCGGGCTACTGGCCAAGGGTGCGGTCGCCGCGTCGAACGGTGCCGAGTTCTCCGACGACTTCAAGCAGGCGAAGATCACGTCGGCCAAGTTCTTCGGTGAGCAGCTCCTCCCGACGGTCCACGGTCTGCTGCCTGCGGTCCAGTCGACCGCCGATGACCTGTTCGCGCTGACGCCCGAACAGCTCTGAGCGTTGCGGTGCCGGCCGATCGGCCGACGCCGGTTCACGACGCGTTCAGAACGAGAACACGACGACACCGCGTACGTCGTCGACGTCGAACTCGCCGTACACACGACTGTCGACTGAGTCGGCCCGGTTGTCGCCCATCAGCCACAGGTGACCCTCCGAGACGGTGGTTCGTGGGGCGTCGGGACCACATCTGCCCGCCTCGGCGTCGGGATGCACGTGCAGCTCGATGAGGGACTGACCGTTCACGACGAGGCGACAGTTGCGGTACTCGATGGTGTCGCCGCCGGTGGCGATCACTCGCTTCACGATCCCGTGGCGTTCGCCGTTCCCGAGTTCCAGGTCGACGACGACGATGTCGCCGACTTCGGGCGTGGCCCGGCGGTTGGCGACGAGCGTGTCGCCGCTCTGCAACGTCGGCTCCATCGACGGGCCGCTCACCTCACTCGTCGTGATGAGAACGCGAGCGGCCACGAGGACGGCTGCGGCGACGATCACGCCGACGAGCAGTGTGGTCCGGATCAGCCGGATGAGTGAGCGCGAGAGCAGTCCGCGGCCTCGCTGGGGGTCGACGTCGGTGTGGGCGCCGGCGTCGTCATCGTGCCCGAGCGAGGGACGGTCGGGCGTCGATGTCGTCATCGTGAAGTCATCGGCACGAAGCCTCTCGCACTTGACCGCACCCAGCGCACGCGCCGAGAACGTTCGGGGTCGGAGTCGTTCCGTTTCCGCACGGCGGCGAGAACGTTCGGGGTCGGAGTCGTTCCGTTTCCGCACGGCGGCGAGAACGTTCGGGGTCGGAGTCGTTCCGTTCCCGCGCAGCGGCGAGAACGTTCGGGGTCGGAGTCGTTCCGTTTCCGCGCGGCTGCGGCGCCGCCTGACCGGCTTGCGCGTCGCTCTACTGTGCGGGTCATGGCCTTCTACACCGCTGCACAGCGCGACCAGCAGGAGCGGTTCGAGAGCCGGCCGTTGGCCGATGCGCTCGAGGCTGCCATCGTCACCGATGAGGTGTCCGAGGAGCAGGCGGCGTTCATCTCGTCGCGTGACTTCTTCTTCCTCTCGACGGTGAACGAGCGTGGCGAACCGACCGTGTCGTTCAAGGGCGGCGGCGTCGGCACCGTCACCGTCGTCGATCCGAGCACGCTGGCCTTCCCGATCTACGACGGGAACGGGATGTTCCTGTCGGTCGGCAACATCGCCGACACCGCGAAGATCGGGATGCTGTTCATCGACTTCGAGACGCCGCAACGGGTGCGGGTGCAGGCCGACGCCGAGGTTCACCACGACCACGAACTGCTCACCGCGTATCCGGGCGCGATCGCCGTCGTGATCGCCCATGTCACCGCCGCGTTCGTCAACTGCGCCCGCTACATCCACCGCCACGAACGCGTCGAGGACTCGAAGTACGTGCCTGACGAGTCGGGTGCGCAGCCCGTCCCGTCGTGGAAGCGCATCGACATGATCCAAGGGTTCCTCGGTGAGGCGGACCGGGTGGCGGTCGAGGCGGCCGGCGGCACGATCACCGGCGAGGACTACGCCGAACGCCTCGCGACCGGCACCTCCTGAGCACGACGAACCCCGAGTTGGATGTTGTCCCCGCGCAAGAATCCAACATTCGACCGCCGAGTTGGATGTTGTCCCCGAGCAGGAATCCAACATTCGACCGCCGAGTTGGATGTTGTCCCCGAGCAGGAGTCCAACATCGAGGACCGTCGGCGTGCTCCGCTCTTCGACCCGCTGGTCAGCGGGCGGTGAGGGTCGGGAGCAGCGCGGCGGCCACCGAGGCGGGTGCCTCCTCGTGGGAGAACAGCCCGGCGCCAGGCACCTCGGTGATCGTGGCGTTCGGGAACTCGGTGACCATCTTCCGAGCGTTGGCCACCGGGAAGAACCGATCCTGATCGCCCCACACCAACTGCACGGGGACCTCGATCTTCGCGTGCAGCCCGGTGAGCTCGCTCACGTGCCGCTTCTCGAAGCTCCGGCCGAGTTGCATCGTGGCCGCCAACGCTCGGGGATCCTCGTGCAGCGGGCGCAGGAAGAACTCGTCGAACTCGCCATCGAGCAGCGACCGGTCGGCGAAGGCGTCGCCGAGGACGAACTTGGTGCGCCGCAGCCTCGGCTTGCCCGCCAGCCAGCCCAGCCCCGTGCCGAATCCCGGCAGCTTCACCGCCGAGACGAACGAGTTGAACCGCCAGCTGTTCCCGCCGGGGATCTCCGTGTTGATCAGACCCATCGCTCGGACCCGCTGGTCGCCGGCGACAGCGTGCCGCGCGATCATCCCACCGCTGTCGTGGCCGATGACGGCGACGCTCGACAGGTCGAGTGCATCGAGCACTCCCTGCACACTCCGGACGTGATTGTCGACGGACAGATCCGTCGCGTCGTCCCAGCCGCTTTGACCGGCGCCGGGCAGGTCGATCAGGTGGCAGGTGACGTGCTCGGCCATGTGGGGGAGCAGGTGGCGGAAGGTCGCACCACTGACCGGCCAGCCATGGACGAAGAGCACGTCGGGGCCGTTGCCGACGCGGCGGTGCGCCACGGCACCGCCCCGATCACCCAGATCGATGAGGCGTTCCGGGGCACGGCGGAAGAGGTCCGAGGCGGCGGTGGGGGTGAGTGAGCTCATCGGAATCCTCGTGTCGATCGGTCGGTCGGTCCGGTGCGAG
>JBCBDK010000482.1:0-3465 GCA_038529675.1 Actinomycetota bacterium | reverse complement strand
GAGATGACGTCGGCGTCGCTGTGCCCTGCCAGCCCAGGTTCACCCGGAAAGGCCACCCCGCCGAGCACGAGCACGCGGGCCGGGTCGTGGCTGAACCGGTGGACGTCGAAGCCCTGACCGACACGGATCTCGGGCAGCAGGGCAGCGCCGCTCACGTCGAGCCCCGGTCGCGCTCGGCCACCGCCAGCTCGCGAGCCCGCTCGAGATCGTCGGGCACGGTGATCTTCCGGTTGTCATCCTCGCCGGCGACGACCACCACCCGGCCTCCCGCCCGCTCGACCAGCCCGGCATCGTCGGTCGCGTCGCCGCCGGCCGCGTGGGCGCGCCGCAGTGCGTCGAGCCGGAACGCCTGCGGGGTCTGCACGGCCGTCAGTGTGCTCCGCTCCGGCGTGTCGATCACGCGACCATCTCCATCCACCACCTTGATCGTGTCGGTCACCTGCACGCCCGGGACCGCAGCGTCCGCACCGTTGCGCACCGCGCCGACGACACGTTCGTAGAGCGCTTCGCTCGCGAGCGGGCGCGCCGCGTCGTGGACGCACACGATGTCGATCGGCTCGTCGTGGGGCAGCGCGTCGAGCCCGGCCCGGACCGAATCGCTCCGCGTCGCTCCGCCGGCAACGCCGCCCTCGCGTTCGGCGTCGTCTGGCGGAACGACCACGACGACACCGTCGGTCGCTCGCTCCGCGACTGCCCGCGATCGGTCGATCACGCGCTCGGCCCCGACCAGGAGTTCGTACTGCTTCGGGCGCCCGAAACGCTGCCCACCGCCGCCGCCCACGACGATCGTCCACACGCAGCCCGCAGGCGGATTCGGCGTGTGATGCGGCACGTCGGCGCAGGGTATACGGTGACCGGCGTCATGGCTCTGGAAGAGATCCTCGCACGCACCGACTTCTTCGCCGACGCCGACCCGGACGCGCTTCGCGTTGTCGCCTCCGCCGGCCACGAACGTCATCTGATCCGGGGCGATGTGCTCTTCAACGAGGGTGATCCGCCCGAGTCGCTGTACCTCGTGCTGCGGGGGCGGCTGGCGATCGCCATCGCCAATCCGATCGATCGTCGCGAGAGCGTCGTCGCCCTCATGGAGCCCGACGATCTGTTCGGCGAGATGGGCATGCTCGACGACGGCCCCCGCTCCGCCATGGCCCGGGCACTGGAACCCACCACCGTGTTCGAGATCCCGTTCCCACCGGTGCTGACGATGTTCGAACAGCATCCGAAGCTGCTGTGGAACGTCACCCGGCTGCTCGCGCAACGGATCCGTGTGACCGATGAGGCGCTTGCGGACTCGGTGTTCCTCGACGTCACCGGGCGCACGGCGAAGCGGTTGCTCGAACTCGCCGACGGCTCCGAGGAGTTCACCCTTCCGGTCACCCAGGAGGAACTCGCCGGCATGGTCGGCGCGTCGCGAGAGCGCGTGAACAAGGCGATCGCATCGTTCATCCGCCTCGGGTGGCTCGAGCAGCAGGACCGCAGCTATCGCATCGTCCAGCGCGATCGCCTCGAACTCCGCGCCCGCTGACCGGCGCGCACGGCCCGCACGGAGACGTCCGCGCCGCGACCGGGTGTCCTGTATCCGCTCGGGTGGTCAGCGACCGGCGAACCAGTGGGCGGCGACCCGGTCCGCAGGCAACGCCGTGTTGAACATCACGACCTCGTCGACGCGACCGTCGAACCACGCCGCCGCCGAGGAGTTGCCGTCGTGATACTGCGTCCCGCCGTTCACACGCCCGATCGCGTTGTCGTCGGAGTGGGCGTTCCACAGGCCGGCGTCCGTCTTCGTCGCCGTGCCGACGAGTACGCCGTCGAGGTACAGCTCGAGGGTGCGTGACCCGACCGCGTCGAGCACGACCGACACGTGGTGACGCTGACCGGTCGCGATCGCCGTCGGCCCGGTGGACACCTGGAGCGGGTTGCTCCAGTTGGTCGACGCACCCCACGCCCGGCCGTACAGCCGACCGCCGTCGAGATAGATGCTCAGTCCGTTGACGGTCCCACCCTCTTCGAACAGGACCTGACGGCCGGCGACCGAGTCGGCCTCGAACCAGAGCTCGACCGTGCGCTCCGCACGGGTGGTGAGGTTGATGAGCGGATCATCACCGATCAGGACCCCGCTGACACCGTCGAAGCCGAACGAGGCCGGCGTGCCCGGGAGTCCGTCGAGCAATGACGGCTGCCCCGGAGCCAACGTCCCGCTCGGGACGCCGTCCTCGGTCCCGATCCTGTCGACGACGGTCGGCGGAGGCGGGTCCTGGGTGACGACCAGATCGTCGACGAAGTAGTCGTGACCGCCACGGACGACGAAGCGGTCGAACGTGGTGTAGGTCGCGTCGGTGGCCGTGACCGTGGCGAGCTGTGTCCCTGCACCGTCGAACGCCGACACCACCAGGTCGTCGCCGGAGCGGACCAGTTGCAGGCGGTACCACTCGTCCTCGGGCGGATCGAACGCCACGTTGCTCGACACCGTCGTCGCGGCCCCGCCGTCGCGACGGTCGATCCGGAGGCGGTTCCCACCGTGGTCCGCGTAGAACGTGTAGCCGCCGAACGAGCCGTCCTCGAGGCCGAGTCGGTCGACGCTGCCGCCCGGCGCAGAGCTCGGCCGATACACCCACACGTCGAACGTGAACGAGCCGGACACGGTCGACGGCAGCGGCGCCCATGCACCGTTCGGGTCGTTGTTCGCGGTCTTGTGCGCCGAGGTCGCCCCGCTTCGCGCCTGGAGGGTTGACGGCGCGACCTGGCCGCTGCCGAACTGGGTGAAGGCGACCGGCGACTCGAAGTCCTCGGTCAGCACGGTCGTCGCGACGCCTGTCGGCGCATCGTCGAGGCGCCAGTGCGCGACGGGTCCGTCGGCGTCGATCGCATCGAGGTACCACGACGCCGTCGCGACGAACGTCGATGAGGTCGTGTCCGTGGACCCTGCGAAGGTGGCGTTCGTGGCCGGCCCACCGAGCATCGCCGCGATGGCGACCGCGATCGCGGCGCTCACGCTCCGCCGCCGGAACATGGTTCGACCGGTGACGTACGACGCGAGCGTGTCCAGCGCCACGACGGCGGCGATCGAGGTCGACACGACGAGCAGTCCGACGAGCCACCAGTCACCCTCGGACGCCCACACCCGCGGCACGCCGGCGTACGGCACGACGAGCCGCGTGGCGCCGTGTACGGCGTCGAGCGGCACGACTGCCGCATCGGCGGCTCGGTTGGCGTCACCCTTGGTGCGGAAACCCGTCGTCGGGCCCCCGTCCTCCGCTCGCAGCACCTCGACGACGCGGTGCGTCACCCGGCGGCCGTCGACGTTGGGGTCGTCGTAGGTGATGATCGCCCCGGGGCCGAGTCGTTGGAGATCGACGGAGTGGTCGACGTGCACCACGGTGCCGGCGTCGACGGTCGGGCCCATCGAACCTGTCGTGACGACGGTCGGGCTCCATCCGACGATCATCGGAGCGAGCGCGAACACCA
>JBCBDK010000481.1:0-3467 GCA_038529675.1 Actinomycetota bacterium | reverse complement strand
GGCCACCCTCGATCGGTTGTCGGGAGGCCGGGTTGCCGTCCACCTGATCGCCGGTGGCAGCGATGGCGACCAGGCCAAGGACGGTGACCACACCGACCATGCGACCCGGTATCGGCGCACGACCGAGTACGTCCAGGTCCTTCGACGGACGTGGACCGAGCGGAGCCCCTTCGACCACGACGGTGAGTTCTACCAGGTCCGTGGCCAGCGCTCGATCATCAGGTGCATCACCGAGCCCCACATGCGGCTGTACGGCGGTGGAGGGTCCGACGCCGCCATCGCAGCCCTGGCCGGCGAGATCGACGTGTTCATGCTCTGGGGTGAACCCTTGGCCGACACCGCGGCCTTCATGGAACGGGTCAACGCGGCGGCGCCGGCGGACCGGCCGCTCGACTTCAGCGTCTCGACCCGACCGATCCTCGGGGCGACAACGGCCGAGGCCTGGGAGCGGGCGCACCACATCCTCGACCAGATCAAGGCTCGACGAGGCGATCGGGATCCGGGAGCCCCTCCCAACTCCGGCTCCCAGCGGCTGCTGGCCCTGGCCGAAGAGGACGAGGTCTTCGACTCCTGTCTGTGGACCGCCACCGCGGCTGCGTCCGGGGCCCCTGGCAACTCCACGGCGCTGGTCGGCACCCCCGACGAGGTGGCCGAGGCCCTGGTGAGGTACTACGACCTCGGCGTTCGCAGCCTGCTCATTCGAGGGTATGACCCACTGCCCGATGCGGTGCAGTACGGCGATGAGCTCATCCCACGGGTACGGAAACTGGTAGCGGAACGCGACGCTCGTTGAGGGTGACCGATCGGCGCTACGCCGGTCGGAGTATCTGAACGTTGTTGCCGTCGGGATCCTCGAAGGCGGTGAGAACGGCGAAGCCGTGATCGAATGGTGGTGTCGCCTCGACGCCGGCCGAGCGGAGCCGGCTGTAGGCCCCGTCGACGTCATCGGTGGCGAAGACCACGACCGGGCTTTGTCCGTCGCGTCGCGTCGTGCCGGGCCAGCCCTCGCTTGGATGGATGGCGAAGTGGACCGAACCCAGGTCGCACCCGTAGTGCAGCGGTATGCCGTCGTGCCGTTCCTCGGTGATCGGCAACCCGACCACGTCTCGATAGAACGTGGCCAACGACTCCGCATCATCACTGATCAGCAAGAGCGCATACACCGATGACACCGTCATCCAGTCACCCTTCCATCAGCGGATCCCGAGCACAACCGTCCCGGCGTCCACGGTGCGACCCGGTCCCCCTCCCGGTTTGGGTGGACGCGTGAATCGACCGAGGTTGGGGCGGGCCGATAGATGGCAGCTCGATCATGCTGGCGCCGTTGTCGCTGGCCACACTGATGCGATGCCTACACCGCTACCCGCACCAGGTACCGAGAATCTTGACCTCCCCGAGCTCGACGAGATCAACTTCGTCGCCCTCGGGATCCGCTCCGGTTGCATCGACGGCCCGAGGCTGACCGACTTGCAGCTCACGGTGCTCGACGCACTCACCGAGTCGATGACCGGGGTCAAGGTCGATCTCGACGTGTTCGAACCTCTGACCGCGCAACAGTTCGCCGAAGGCCTGGCCAGCCGCAACGAGATCTTCCGGACCCGGTTGGTCCAGGTCATGGAACTGGGCCGCATGATCTTGCCCGAGCCGTCCCCGGAGGTCTCGGCCAAGGTGATCGAGTTCGCCACGGAACTGTCGCTGTCCGAAGACCTCATCTCACACATGCGTGAGTACGTGGATACGTCCCGGCAACTGGTCGCCAGCGACATCGATCGCAGCACCTACATCAGCAACCTGGACCTCTCGTCGTTCACCCCGCTGAAGTCGGCGGACGACAACGTCTATGCGTGGACCAACACGGTCGTGCGCGACCAGCTGGCCGCGAGGTGGCGCGGCCTTGGCGATCTCGAGCCGGGGACCCTCGGGCGAGGTGTGTTCGATTTCTACCGGGCGCGAGGGTTCCACTTCCCCGGCGAGGAGGGTTCGGCTCCTCCCGTGCTCGCGCAACACGATTGGGTGCACGTGTTGGCCGACTACGGATCGACGGTCGAGTCCGAACTCGAGGTCTTCTCGTTCATCTCGAGGGCCAGCCACGACCCGATGGCCTTCACGCTGCTCGCCATGGCGATCAAGCTCTTCCAGACCGGCGAGCTCGAGAGCGCGGCGGGGATTTTCCAGGCCGACGCAGGCCACCTCGCCGCTCACGGGATGCCGGAGCGACTGGGAGATGCGTTCCGGCGGGGTGCGATGACCGTCGGTGAGCCGGAGTTCCTGGCGACGGACTGGTGGTCGTTCGCCGACAAGCCGATCGAGGAGGTGCGGGAGCACTTCAACGTCGTTCCGAAGTCCGACGCTGCGATCGCGGCCGGGTCCGTCGGCCCGTGGGAGCCCGGTGGCATCTCCCCGTTCCAGGATGCTGCCGGTCGAGAACTGGCCGCGACCGAAGGACGGGAGTACGACAGTTTCGGTGCGTCACTGCTCTGAGGTCTCTGCCCTCGGAGCGAGGTACCCGGAGCCCTCGACGACGTGATACCTACCGGCGCCGAGGTCGTTGGCATAGTTGCTGAGCCACGAGGTGAACCCAGCGGGATCGACCGCCCATGACCCTGGGTGGGTTCGAGCCGTTCGCTGGTTCGGCCAGTCGCTCGGGACCCACTCGAGGACTTCACCGTCGACACCGCTGTTCCGGCCGTCGAGATCGATGCAGATCTCGTACCCGTCTTGATCGGCTGCGAACGGGAGCAGTCCCGGGTGCCACCATGCTTCGTCGAAGACGTCGTCGGGCCCGTGGAACAGCTCCGCCTTCCGCTTGTGGGCCGTGGAGATCCACGACAAGGAGATCCACCGGTAGGCGTCGGGGAAGATGGGAAAGCCACTCTGGCCGTTGGCAACGAGGTACCACGATCGCAAGCCGTCCGGGATCGTCGAGCCGATCAACTGTTCCACGCTGCGAAGGTGCTCGTCGTCGGCCGGCTCGTTGAGTCCGACGTCCTCTCCGACTTCGGACTCGATCCACCCGATCACCCGAGCCAACAGTGCTGTAGTGTCGCTCTCCGATTCAGCCACAGCGCGAAAACTACCGGTTCCGAACCCAGCCGGCACGACGTTGACGACAGGACCGGGTGCGTCCGTGACTAGTGGATCGAAGACTCGCGCACGTTCGCCGGCGGTCACCAGCTCCCTCCAGCAAACCGGTGAACGCACCTGGTGGTCGGCGGGCCGAGTTCGCCCGGCGAATACCGGCTCGAGTTGCAGGCGTTGACGTCTACATCGCATCCGCCGAGGACACCATCCTTGCGAAGCTGGAATGGGGGAAGACCTCCAACTCAGACCGGCAGTTCAAAGACGCCCTCGCAATCGCCATGACGCAGCACGTCGACCGCCAGTACCTGGCCACGTGGGCAGACGAGCTGGACATTGTCGACCTGCTCAACGCCGCGCTCGATGAAGCCGATTCGCTCGACCCCGAC
>JBCBDK010000480.1:0-3469 GCA_038529675.1 Actinomycetota bacterium | reverse complement strand
AAGCGCTTCACCCGGACCGGGTCGACGCCGGCTGCTGCGGCGATCGCGTCAGCCATCTCCTGGGCGGTGCGCGCCGGAGCGGTCGGCACGTGCCACGCTCGTCCGAGTGAACGATCGTCCGCGCCGAGCGTGGCGAGCGTGCGACCCACGTCGTCGACGAAGGTCCAGCTGTGCGGGACGTCGGCGGGGCCGATGATCCTCGGTGACCGGCCTCGCAGCACCGCAGCAACGAACCGATCGCCCAGGTGTGCGTTGTCGCCCACCTGGGCGCCGACGAAGTCGGACGCACGAACCTCGGTCACCCGAACCCGGCCAGCCTCGTGCCGAGCGAGCGCCTCGCGCCACATGTCGACCCGGATCGCACCCTTCGCCGTCGGCGCATCGAGCGGATCGCCGGCCGCCATCGGCGATGCACCGGCGGCGTAGCCGTACAGGTTGCCCATCGTCACCAGGCGTGCGCCGGCGCGTTCGGCCGCATCGAGCATCGCGGTCGCCATCGGCGGCCAGTCGGTCGACCAACGGTGGTACTTCGGGTTCGCACAGTTGTAGATCGCCGCGGCGCCGGTGGCGAGCGTGGCGAGCCGGTCCGTGTCCGTTGCGTCGGCAGCGATGCGCTCGATGCCGGGTTGATCGGGGCCGCTCCCCGACCGGGTGACGACTCGCACCTCGTGTCCGAGTCGGAGGAGATGATCGGCCGCCGCCGTGCCGACCGGGCCGGCGCCGACGATGAGATGGAGTGCCATGTTGCTGCCTCTTTCGATGTTCACCCCGTTCGCCGGGGCGGCTGGTTCGATAGGAACGAGAGCGTCGATCACAATCGAGATCATCGCTCTCGCTTTGAGCGTACGCGCAGCCGGGATCGAAAAACAAGAGCGATGTTCTCGATTGTGACGGATGTTCACATCGAGGCCACTGGCGTACCAGACTGGTCACCATGCACGGAGGTGTACGTGAACGAGCTCGAGCCGCACTGCTCGCCGACGTCGGCCGCATCGCCCGGCGCCACCTGGCCGAACACGGCGCAGCCGACCTCTCCGTCCGGGCGATCTCACGCGAGATGGGGCTGGCGCCGTCGGCGTTGTACCGCTACTACCCGAGCCGTGACGCGCTCCTGACGCAGCTGATCATCGAGGCCTACGACGAGCTCGGCGAGTTCGTCGAACACGCCGCTGCCGCCGCCGGGCCAGAGCGCCACCGTGAGCGCTTCGTCGCCGCTGCGCTCGCGATCCGGGAGTGGGCGGTCGACCATCCACACGAGTACGCATTGATCTACGGCTCACCAGTCCCGGGGTACGCCGCGCCGGAGGACACGATCGGTCCGGCAACCCGAGTGATCGGCGTCCTCGTCGACGTCATGCGCCACGCCGACCCGAGCACGCTCCACGGCGTCGACCATCCGGATCTCGGCCCCGACCTCGCCGAGCAGGTCCATCACGTGATCGAGCTGTCAGGCGGCGATCTCGACCCGCACGTGCTCGCCTACGGCGCGGTGCAGTGGGCCACGCTGTTCGGGCTGGTCAGCTTCGAACTCTTCGGCACGTTCACATCGAGCTTCGACGACGCCGGCCCGCTGTACCGCCACGCCGTCGAACTCGCGGCGACCACGCTCCGCCTCACCGACACCTGATGCGCCGCCCGCCCACATCACCGAAACGTGCGCGACTCCACCCGCCATGCGAGCACGAACACGCAGAATTCGGAGAAGGGTCGGTCGGAGGAGGATCGGTCAGAGGAGGGCGGCGTAGGCACCACCGTCGACGTGCAGTTGTACGCCGGTGGTGAACTTCGCCTGCTCGCCACAGAGGAAGGCGACGACCGACCCGAAGTCGTCGGCGTCGCCCATTCGCATCTCCGCCCTCTGCTCCGTCGTGTACAACGCATCGAGACGCGGCGTGTCGTGCAGGCCGGGCTGCACCGAGTTCACCGTCACACCGTCGGCTGCGACCTCGAGGGCCAAGGTCTTGAGGAACGCCGTCGCTCCGGCCCGAGCCGTGTTGGAGAGGATCAGGTTCGGCATCGGCTGGCGCACCGACAGCGACGTGATCGCCACGACGCGCCCCCAGCCGCGGGCCTGCATGCCGGGGACCGCCGACTTGCACATCGCGACGGTCGACACCAGGTTCAGCTCGAGCGCGGCGGCGTAGGCGCCGACGTCGGTCGATGTGAAGTCGCCCGGCGGTGGGCCGCCGGCGTTGGCGACGAGGATGTCGATCGGCGCGCCGGCATCGGCCTCGGCGGCGGCGACGAACCCCGCCGCGCCTTCGGCGGTCGAGACGTCGGCCCGAACGCCGGTGACCGTGCCCGGCCCGACCGAGCCGAGCTCGGCGACCGCTCGCTCGAGCCGGGCCTCGTCACGGCCACACACGACGACCCGACATCCCTCGGCGGCCAACGCCCGGGCCGACCCGAGTCCGAGTCCGGACGATCCTGCTGCGACGGCGGCGACGCGCCCACTGATCCCGAGGTCCATCGTCGGCACGCTAGTCAGTGCGCGCCAGCACCATGATCGAGCGGGGGCCCACCTCGAGCGAGCTCTCGACCTGCCGGGGCTCGACGAACCCGGACTCGTCGGTCGTGTCGAGCACCAGCTGCCAGCCGCCGTCGGCCTGCACCTCGACGTCGAGCGGTTCCCACCACATGTTCGCGACGACGTAGACCCCACTCGCCGGTAGGTGCCATGCGAGCGAACGAGAGTGATGCGCGACGTCAGGACCACCCGTCGCGCCGAAGAACTCCACGCCCGTCCAGTCGAGATCGGCACGGAAGCCGATCAGCCGGCCGACGAAGTCCTCGTGGTCGAGCCACACGCCGCCGTCGCCCTCGCGGCGTTCCCAGTCGAGCCACGACGTCTCGTTGTCCTGGTTGTACGCGTTGTTGTTCCCACCCTGCGTCCGTGCGAACTCGTCGCCGGCGACGAACATCGGCACGCCGGCCGAGAGCAGCAACAGCGCCATCGCGTTGCGGAGCTGGCGCCGCCGGAGCACCACAACGTCGGCGGGCACGTCGTCGTCGCCTTCGTGCCCGCAGTTCCACGATCGGTTGTCGTCGGTGCCGTCGGTGCCGTCGTGTCCGTTCGCGTCGTTGTGCTTGCGGTCGTACGCAACGAGGTCGTACATCGTGAATCCGTCGTGGGCGGTCAGGAAGTTGATGCTCGACGACGCGTGGTCGAAAAGGTCCGGGCTCCCCGACACCCGACGCATGACCGCCCACACCTGACCGGGCTCCCCCCGAAGGAACGAGCGCAGGTCGTCGCGGAACGGACCGTTCCACTGCATCCAGCGGTGGTCGGGCCAGTCGCGTCCGACCTGGTAGCGAACGGTGTCCCACGCTTCGGCGATCAGCCGCACCCCGCGCTGCGATCCCCAGTCGCCGATCGAACGGACGAAATCGGCATCGCGGGCGAGGATGGTGGCGAGGTCGAAGCGGAAGCCGTCGACGCCCAGGTCGGCGAACCGATCGAGTGCCGACA
>JBCBDK010000479.1:2105-3478 GCA_038529675.1 Actinomycetota bacterium | reverse complement strand
CCGACGACCATCTTCCACTCGACCAGCGCGTCCTTGCCGAACTTCGACTGCCGATCGTCGCCCGGCGTCGGCGTGGCCTCGCCGGTCACCCGCGTAGACCGGCGGACCAGCCGTTCGGGCCCGATCAGGTCGACGCCCATGCGCTCCAACTCGAACGGTGCGCGGTCGAGAAAGTCCTCCGCCAGCTCGAAGTCGCCGTCGCCGTCGTCGTCGACGACCGGGATCTCGACCCCGGTCGGCTCGTGCTCGAGCGCGAGATCGGCGAACCCTGGCACGATCGGCGCGAGCCGCGCCGCGAGGTCGAGCACCTGTGCTTGCAGCGCGTCGACGTGGCGGTCCTCGCCCGCGACCTCGATCGCCGCCGCGTTCCGATCCCACACGTCGGCGGCCGTACACCACCGCAGGTCGTCGGTGTCGTCGACGAGTTCGATCCGGACCTCCCACGGATCGAGCGGATCGTCAGCCATGAGAAGTCGGAGGCGAGGGGCAACCACCGGTTCGCCGTCGAGTCGGCGTCGGTGCCGGTCGAGTTCGTCGCGCAGCCGACCGAGCGCAGCGTCGAACTCGACCGTGTTGCCGCGGACGACATGATCGCTCTTGGCGAGCGCGCCGAACGTCGCGCGTAGTGCCTGGATCGTCGGCTTGCGCTGGCGGCCGAAGTCCGCCTTCCAGCCGGACTGCTGGAGGAACCCGCGGGCGATGCCGTCGACCAACTGCTCGAAGATCTCGTCCGGGCCATGGCTCGACCCGGCGGTACAGATCGGGGGCATCGACTCGTGGAGCTGCACGAGCACGTTGCGGATCTCGTCGTCGAGCACCGGTACCCACTTGCCGACCGTGAACGGGCCCTGCTCGGTGACGATCGGGGTGATCCGACCCGAGGAGACGATCCGGCGAGCGAGCTCGGCCACCGCCGCGAACCACCGGATGGAATCGGTGACGTACTCGTCGTCGGGGAGTTCGCTCAACCAGACCGCCGCGCCGAGCGCGTCGAGCTGGCACGACGCTGCAGCCATCGTCGGCCGACCGTCGACGACGATCGACACGCGTGCGACCGCGCCGTAGGAGATCGGTGAGTCGTGCCACCCCGATCGGGTGCCGTCGGCGGCGAGCTTGCGGAAACCCGAGTAGAGCCACGCCATCGTCGCGGTGTCGATGCCGTTCCACCCCCACACGTGCAGCGCGCCCGACCGCCAGGTGCCCTGCGCCAGATGCGGCGGACGGTGTCTCGACTGGCGCGCCATCGCCCGGTCCAACCTACCGACGGGGTGTCATCCGCTGTCAGGCGCGGTCGAGGCGGTGCGCGCTCGGCGATCTGCGCTCACTGCGTCCCGGAGTCCGGGCCGAATCGACCGCAGATCTGTGCTCCGTTC
>JBCBDK010000479.1:0-2005 GCA_038529675.1 Actinomycetota bacterium | reverse complement strand
AGGTCTCGGTCACGTTCACGTCTCGGGCTCGGCGCCGAGCGTTCGGGCCGTCGGGCTGAGCGGGACGTCGGTCTTGCGCTTCGGGTACGTCCGAAGTACGCGGTCGCCGAGGTTCGACGTGACGCCGAGCCAGTACCGCTCGTTGCGGAAGTGGTGGAGCCGGTGGTTGCGCTCCAGCCGCGAGTAGTACCGGCTGCGGGGCCGATACCGGGTGTGGACGAGGAGGTGCGTCCATTCGTAGTGGGTGAGGCCGGCTGCGGCCAGCGCCCACGCAGTGAGGAACGGCCCGAGCCACGCACCGTCGACCAACCACATGGCCGGCAGGACCCACCCGGCGGTCACGAGCGCGAAGACGTTGACGAACACGGTCGCATCGACCCCGCCGAGCAGGAGCCAACCCAGATGCGGTGGGTCGAGATGGTGTTCGCGATGACCGGCGCCGGTGCCGAGCACGCGACTCGTCCACGCGTCCTCGGGTGCGTGCAGGAGGAAGAGGTGGATGATCCATTCGACCACGCCGGCGATCGCCAGGGTGACAAGCAAGACGACGACGTCACCGTGACCGAATCCGCCGACGACGAGACGTACCGCGACGAGCGCGACGGCCCAGAGCCCGAAGATCTGTGCCGACCGCTGCCGAACGAAGACTGCGAGGGTGTCGCGTTTGGTGCGCAGGTCGGTGGCGCGGAGTTGGTCGCCGTCGGTGGGGGCAGGTGTTGTGAGCATCAGTGGGTCCGATGGAACCGGCCGATCAGGTCGGCGAACGGAGTCAGGGCCCCAGTCTGACCCGCGTCGGGCAGGCTGACGACCGCGAGGTCGACACCTGCTGCCGCGAAACGCCGGAACGATGCCTCGTGGTCGTCGACCGTTCCTGCACCGGCGCGTTCGGCGAACCGATCCGGCCCGAGATTCCCGGGGCGCAGACGTTCGATCCGGTCGCGGAGGTCGTCGGGGCCGGCGCCGAGCAGCATCGAACCGAGGTGGGTCGCCTCGATCTCGGCGGGGTCGCGTCCAAGCTCCTCGGCATGCCGTCGCAGCGCATCCACTCGGCTGGCCACGGTGTCGGGGTCGCCGAACAGGTTGCAGGCGTCGGCGACCTCGGCTGCGACGCGAAGCGTTCGGTCGCCGGAACCTCCGACGACGAGCGGAACCGGATCCTGGATCGGGCGCGGATACAGCGCGGTGTCGGGCAGTTGGATCACCTCGCCGTCGAAGCGTCCGCCACCCGGCCCCAGCAGCGCGCGCAGCGCCAGCGCCGTGTCGCGAAGGAGCGCCAGTCGCTCGGCCGGTGACCCGAACGGAATGGCGAAGGCACCGTGCTCGGCGGGCGAGCTGCCGGCGCCGATGCCGGCGATCGCCCGCCCACCGCTGAGCACGTCGAGCGTTGCGATCGACTTGGCCAGGAGCACCACGTGACGGAACGTGACCGGCGAGACCAGCACGCCGAGGCGGATCCGTTCCGTTGCGGCGGCGACATGGGCCAGTGTGGCGTACGGATCGAGGACCGGATCCCAGGGGCGACCGACCTGGGGGATCTGCACGAGGTGGTCCATCATCCAGAGGCTGTCGAATCCGACCGCCTCGGCCTCACGGGCGAGGCGCGCGAGCTCCGGCCCGACCGGGGACGCATCGCCGACCCACGACACGTCCGACACGAGCAGTCCGAACCGCAACGACGCCACCTGCGACATCCCGGCACGGGTGTCGACGCCGTCGTCGGTCATGGCGGCCACGGCCGGGGCGAGCTTCTTCGTCACCGTTCGGACCGGAGCGGGCTCGAGGACGAGGTCCCATCCCTCGTCGTCCAACTCGACCCTGCGCGCCGCTGCGATCATCGTGTCGAGCGCCTTGGTCGGGACGGGATGGCGGCGCATGCGGTTCCGTCGGCGGCACTCGGCGGCCGAGGTGGAGAACTTCACGGCGACGGCGGTCGCGGATGCACTGCGTGCCGCTGCGAGGTACGTCGCGCGGCGGCCGGCGTCGAGCCCGGTCGTGTCGACGACGG
>JBCBDK010000478.1:0-3487 GCA_038529675.1 Actinomycetota bacterium | reverse complement strand
CGGGCGGTGGTGCCAAGTCGAAGCGCAAGCGGACCGCCAGGCCGAAGGTGAGCACCGGCTCGAAGCCGGGGAAGCTCGTCGCCGGTGGTGAGCAGATCGGCGACTGGAACCTCCCGCCGCTCAAGCTGCTGAAGCAGCCGGGCCAACAGAAGGTGGATCTCAAGGCGATCGAGCAACGGGGGATCACGCTCCAGGAGTCGCTGTCCTCGCACAACGTCGAGACCACGCTCGTCGGCATGACGGTCGGCCCGACGGTCACCCGCTACGAACTCGAGCTCGGCCACGGCGTCAAGGTCGCCCGCGTGACCAACCTCCAGAAGGACATCGCCTACGCCCTCGCAGCGACCGACGTCCGCATCCTCGCCCCGATCCCGGGGAAGTCGGCCATCGGCGTCGAGGTGCCCAACCATCAGCGTCAGCTCGTCGCGCTCGGCGATCTCCTTGCGTCGCCCGAGGCGTTGGCCGCAACCGACCCGCTCGAGGTGGCGGTCGGCAAGGACATCGCCGGCAAGACCGTCATGCTCGACCTGGCGACCACGCCGCACATGCTCATCGCCGGTGCCACCGGCGCTGGCAAGTCGTCGGGTATCAACTGCATCATCACGTCGCTCCTGATGCGCACGACCCCCGACGACGTGCGCCTGATCCTCATCGACCCGAAGCAGGTCGAGATGGGTCAGTACCAGCGGCTCCCACACCTGCTCACGCAGCCGGTCACCAACCCGAAGAAGGCGGCGAACGCGCTCGGGTGGGCGGTCAAGGAGATGGAGCGTCGCTACGACGTGCTGTCCGAGGTCGGCTACCGCGACATCACCGGTTACAACAAGGCGTTCCTCGCCGGCAAGATCGACCAGCCTCCGGGCCACGACCCCGACGCGCCGCCGGTGTACGAGCACATGCCGTTCATCGTCGTCGTGGTCGACGAGCTCAACGACCTGATGATGGTCGCCGCCCGCGACGTCGAGGAGTCGATCACGCGGATCGCACAGAAGGCTCGCGCTGTCGGCATCCACCTCATCATCGCCACGCAGCGACCGTCGGTGAACGTGATCACCGGCGTCATCAAGGCCAACATCCCGGCGCGAATGGCGTTCGCCGTGTCGTCGCTCACCGACAGTCGCGTCATCCTCGACCAACCCGGTGCGGACAAGCTCGTCGGGAAGGGCGACATGCTGCTGCTGCCGGGCAACTCGTCGGTCGCCAACCGCATCCAGGGTGCGTTCATCACCGAGGACGAGGTACGCGACGTCGTGTCGCACTGGCGGGCGCAGGCCCCCGAGCCGATCACGTCGACCGAGATCGAGGCGGAACCCGGCACCGAGTCGGCCGACGCCGCTGTGTCGGCACCGGCGCTCACGCCGCCCGTCGCCGGCACCACCCCGGCAGCGGCGACCGGCCCGCTCGGCGCGACGTCGATCGACGTCACCTCCGACGCCAACGCCTTCTCCGCGGGCGAGGAGGACGAGGACACCGCCATGATGCGTCAGGCGATGGAACTCGTCGTGCGGAGCCAACTCGGCTCGACGTCGATGCTCCAGCGCAAGCTCAAGGTCGGCTTCGCCCGGGCCGGGCGCATCATGGACCTCCTCGAGCAGCGTGGCGTCGTCGGCCCGAGTGAAGGGTCGAAGGCGCGCGCTGTGCTCATGACGGTGGAGGAGTTCGAGCTCCTCCAGCAGTCCGGCCAGATCTGACGTTTCGTCGAGCGTCGTGTCCTCGAGCGCGCTCGGGTGGGTTCACCGGCATCGGAGCGGGTAGTACCGGACTCGTGGCCAGCCGTACGAGTACCGGCTCGCAGGTGCGCGAGGAGAAGACCTGTGCGTCGTGCGGGCGTCGCATCGAGTGGCGCAAGAAGTGGGAGCGCGACTGGGAGAGTGTCCGCTATTGCTCCGACGCGTGCCGACGAACGAAGGTGTCCGACACCGACCGGGCGCTCGAAGCGGCGATCCTCGACCTTCTCGCTCGGCGAGCCGCAGGCGCCACGATCTGCCCGTCGGAGGCGGCGAAGGCGGTTGGTGCCGGACCTGGCTCGGCCTCCGATGCTGCGAGCGATGAGGCGTGGCGGGCGCTCATGGAGCCGGCCCGCCGGGCCGCTCGTCGACTGGTGGATGCCGGCGAGGTCGAGATCACGCAGCGCGGACACGTCGTCGACCCGTCGACGGCGACGGGCCCGATTCGCATCCGCCGCGCAGGCGGTCGGCGATGAGTCGGACGCTCCCGGCACCCGAGTTCGGCCGGGAGGCAGCGGAGCGCTGGGTCGGCGAACATCTCGCCGGCTTGTTCGCCGGTGACCCGGTCGGGTCCGAGCGGTTCCGCGGTGGGCAGTCGTTCGCCGACGCTGCGCTCGACGCCTACGACGTCACCGGCTACGCCGCACGACGGAATCAGGTGTGGCCGCCGTCGCGCCGCGGCGCATCGGCGCTCTCGCCGTACATCCGCCACGGACTCATCACGCTCCCCGCTGCATGGCGCCACGTCGCCGGAGGCCCAGCGAAGGACGTCGGCAAGTTCCGCGACGAGTTGCTCTGGCAAGAGTTCGCCCGGCACTGGTACGCCCGTCTCGGCACGCGCACCCGTCGAGGTGTTCGGCGCGAGCTCGCAGCGGCTGCGCCCACCGATGTCGGTGTCGACGGTTGGGACCGAACGATGGTCTGCCTCGACGAGACCGTCGGCGAGCTCGAGCGCGACGGTTGGCTCGTCAACCAGACGAGGATGTGGCTGTCGAGCCAGTGGTCGGTCCGGAGTGGCTGGCGTTGGCAGGACGGCGAGGATGCGTTCTTCCGTGAACTGCTCGATGGTTCCCGAGCTGCGAACCGGCTCGGTTGGCAGTGGACGACCGGCGTCGGTTCGTCGAAGCACTACGGGTTCAGTCGGTGGCAGGTGGAGAAGCGGACATCGGGCTGGTGCACAACGTGCCCGCGCCGTCACGACTGCCCGATCGAGCGGTGGCCCGACGACCCGGCGTTCACGCCCGTCGAGCGACCGGCTGCGGTGAAGCAGGGGCCAGGCGCTGGCGACCTCACCGGGCCGACATCGGTGGAGTCCGATGGGTCGGCGCCGAAGGCGGTGTGGCTGACCGCCGAGTCGTTGGGCACCGACGATCCCGCCGCCGCCGCCCACCCCGACCTCCCGATCGTGTTCGTGTTCGATCGACCGCTCCTCGAGCGGCTCCGGCTGTCGGCCAAGCGGCTCGTCTTCCTGACCGAGATCCTCGCCGAGTGGGCTCAGCAGCGCGACGTCGAGGTGCACGTCGGACGACCCGCCGACGTGCTCGCCGATCGACCGGTGGCGGTGACGCACGCCCCGGTCCCCGGCTTCGGACGACTCGCGGACCGGATCCTGCCGGCCGAGACGCACCCGTGGCCATGGCTCGCCCTTCCCGGCCACGGCAGTTTCGCCAGCTTCTCCGCGTGGCGTCGCTCCGTCCAGGTCGTGATCTGATCGGGGAGGGCGACGTCGACGCTGACCACTCGATGATCGCGACGAGCCG
>JBCBDK010000477.1:0-3504 GCA_038529675.1 Actinomycetota bacterium | reverse complement strand
CGACGCGACGACCTTGAGAGATGGTCGTCGTCCCCGCTTCATCTTCAGTCGAGCGTCGCTGGCGCCACCCGAAGTCCAGCCGCGGTGACACCAGCGTGGAGACGCTTGTCCCACACTGCAACGGTGACCTCCTGCGAACCGAGGGCGAGGGCACTTGCGAGATGAACTGCGTCGGCTCCGCGCAGTCGGTGCAGCACAGCCAACTCGCCAGCCGCACTCTCGACCTCGGGCGAGAGTTCGACTGGACGCATCGACGACCAGAAGATCTCCCATTCGCCTGCTGCAGCGGACACTTCGGATTCGGTGAGGTCGTGATTGCGGCCCGCTGCTGCGAGAGCTGCGCAGACCTCTGGATACGCAAGCCGGCTCGACAACGCAGCGTCGCAAGCGTTCCATACCGTAGCTGCGATGTCGGATCCGGTCTCGTCAAGCACGAGTTTGACGAGCGCGCTCGAATCGAAATAGACGATCGCCACCTTCAGCCACGTTGCTCGCTGACAATGTCAGCTACGGGTCGCTTCGGCTTTGGCCGGGGTCGATCGCCGGCGACCGGGCGGGACGATCGTGCGGGTCGACTGATCACGCCTTCGGCGCTCAGACGGTCGAGGACCGGAGTGGAGTCGAGCGCGACGATTCGGGCGACGGGCGTCCCCCGATCGGTGATGACGACGTCGTTGCCATCCCGCGCAGCGTCGATCCACTGACCGAGGTGGGCTCTCAGTTCCGTCACGGCAACATCCATGCGGCAAAGTGTACATCAGGGAAAGATACGAAACGTACAGATTGTCGGCTCTCCCGCTCAGATCATCAACGCCAGCGCCGCAGCTGGCCTGCGCGAGATCGGCACTTCGGGTCGGTGCGGGCCGCTCAGAATGCGCGAGCGGTCACGTGCGCTCGGCCGGGTGAGCGCGATTACTTCGAGATGTTGCGTCGTGGTGTGAGTCTTAGCTCAAGCTCGTCAGGCTCTTACTCGTAGACCCGTGCGCCCGCGATGATGTCGGCGAAACGTCTCCAGGAGGCTTGTTCCGCCGACTGGCCAGCCCGCATGTTCGCGGTGAAGGTGACGAGGGGCTGCGCTGCGTAGGAGGCCATCCTGTCGAGGAGGTCTGCGATGTCGGTGGGTTCCCAGGCTTCGGGGTTGTTGGCGAAGTCGTCCGCCATTTGGGACAAGAAGTTGGCGAAGTCTGCCCTGGTCTCAATCGGGGTGTCATAGCGGAGCATGCTCGTAACGGACGCTTGGTAACACCGGCAGGCGCACTGCCGCAACCGGAGGACTGCCAAGCGTCCGGACAACCCCGGTTGCGGTTGCAGCCGCCCGGTATCGCTCAACGCGTATTGCGCCCATGACGCGCACGGATTCGGCACCTCGGTGCTCGGTGGGCCGGGCGAGATTGTGCACGGCGGATGAGGACGCTGACGCCCTAGCTTTCGTCCATGGAACACATCGAAGTCGAGGTGCTTACCGAGCAACACAACTTCGCCGTGATCAAGCTTCCATCTCGTCGCTACCCCGGTGTTGTGTTGCAGGGCGACAGTCTCGCGATTCTGGTTCACGACCTCTTGGGCGTTCGTGAAGCGCTCGAACGGAGCGACATCGATGTCGCCGTCGACGGCCTCGCTGATGTCGTCGAACGCCTGCAAGAAGTGAAGTCGAGCTACGAGCGGGCACTTTCCGCCCACGAAATCAAGAAGCCGTACAGCTAGTCGAGCGACCGGCTCAGTCCAGTCGGCCCAAACGGCTCAATAATCGGCAGGGCTCACCACCCGCAAGACCGTCCGAGATCGGCACGGGTGTGGGCGCCTGATCGCTCGGTAATCCCGACGGCGTTGCACCCCCTTGGTGGGGCAAGGCATGCGGTGCAGACCCGGTTGTCGGTGCAATTTCGATGCGGTGCCGTTGACTGGCGGGGTGGTCTGGATGTTCCATCCATCTCTGAGAGGAGCATCACCATGTCCATCATCGACATCGACGCGGTCTTCGAGGCCGACTCGTTCGGTCAGCTCGTGCTGGTCGAACACGACCCGGTTCGTGACGAAGTGAAGCGGGCGATCGCCGGATTTCTGGCTGGCTATTCGGGCCAGACGATGACGTCGTATCGCGTTGATCTGCGCAAGTGGGTCGAGTGGCTCGACGCCGCCGGGATCGCGGTCTTCGACGCCGAGCGCGCCCACATCGAGCTGTACGCCCGGTGGTCAGAAACCCAGGGTCTCGCTCCGGCGACGATCAGTCGGCGGCTGTCGACGATCTGCGGGTTCTACACCTACTGCACCGAGGAACGGCTCTTGGATCGCAACCCGGCCGCGCACGTGCGCCGACCGAAGCAGAACTACGAGTCGTCGACGCTCGGCCTGGATCGCAACGAGCTCGGCGGATTTCTCGTCCAAGCCGGGCTCGGCGGGGGACGGGATCATGCGTTGGCGTGCTTGTTGGCGTTGAACGGGTTGCGGATCTCCGAGGCGCTCGGGGCCGACATCGACGACCTCGACCACAACCGGGGACACCGGACTCTGTTCGTGCATCGCAAGGGCGGCAAGACCGCAACCATTCCCCTTGCGCCACGCACCGCCCGCGCTCTCGATTTGTACATCGACGAACGGGTGAGCGGGCCGATCTTCATGAATCACGACATGACGAAGCGGCTCGATCGTCACGCGGCGACGCGGATCGTGAAGCGGTTGGCGAAGGCTGCCGGGATCGACAAGCGGATCTCACCGCACAGCTTGCGGCACAGCTTCATTACCGCTGCCCTCGACGCCGGCGTGCCGCTGCGCGACGTCCAAGAAGCTGCATCACACTCGGATCCGAGGACCACGATGCGCTACGACCGTGGACGTGGCAGCCTCGATCGACATGCCACCTACATCGTTGCGACGTTCGTCGCCGGCGCCAGCCGCTGAGCAACTCGACTCGCCGGCACGCTGATCGTCGTCTGACGGTGCGGGCGTGCTGGCGAGGTTGGCGCTGCGGGTCAACCGTGTGGATGCCTCGGCTCTCGATCGTCGCAATGGCCCGCCCGATCGCTCAAATCGTCGCGGCGACGAATGGCGTCCGCGTGCGCGCTGTCGCGGTAGGCGACACCGGGCACGGCGCAGCGAGCGCATTCGAGTGGTCCAACTGCGACATAGAAGTGGGCGCATCGAGGGCAGATCCACGGGCGCAGTTCCAGCGGAGTCATGAGAGCTCCAACTCGTCGACCGGTCGGGCGACCACTGTGTGAGGTACGCCCTGCGCCGGTGCGATGACGGCCGCTTCGTCGATGGCGAGTTGCTGGGCTGCTGATCGTTGCAGGGCTCGGCGGACTTCGACAATCGGATCGGGTCGTTGCTCGGGATCGGGTGTGTGGGCGGTTTCGAGGTCGGCGTCGATGTCGGTGGTGACGGTCCAGATGCGGTTGTCGACGCGACCTCGGGAGAGGGCGGTGTAGCCGAGTTCTCGGTAGATGGCGTCGGTGGCGAGGAGGTAGCTGTGGTCGCAGGTGGCGCCTTGGTTCTTGTGGACGGTGG
>JBCBDK010000476.1:0-3505 GCA_038529675.1 Actinomycetota bacterium | reverse complement strand
CACGGTGATCGTGTACTCGGGTGCGACCGCAGCGTCGGTGGTGGTTGGCCCGACCGTGGGAGTGTCGGCCACGTCGTCCCCGGACGCGGCCTCGTCGACAGACGTCGTGGAGGACGCGACCGTCGCCCGGGTCACCGGCGGCGGATCGGTCCGTTCCGGCCCCGCGTCGCAGGCGGCGATCGCGAGTGCCGCCGCCGTCAACCCTGCCGTCACGCTCACCGTGCGTCGCCACGAACCCACGTGCCGCCACGACCTCATCCACACGAGCGTACGCCGCGACCGGCCGAGGCGGTCGGCACCAGTTCGACAGCCCGTCGAGCGGTCGGCCCACACGTCGGTGCGCTCTCGAGTCGGGCAGGACCGACCGTGCGTGAACCTCGTGGACGTAGCGTGACGACCATGCGGATGGCACCTCACCACATGATGCCCGGCGACAAGGACGCCCTGCAGGGCGCCAGCGTCGGTCGCGGCACGCTCCGTCGCGTGTGGGGCTTCGCGCAGCCGTATCGCGGCACGATCACGATCTTCCTCGCCTCGATCCTGATCGCGGCGCTGCTCGCACTCGTACCGCCATTCGTCGTGCGCGAGATCCTCGACGACGCGATTCCCGCCGAAGACCGGGGCCGGATCATGTGGCTCGCCGGCATCGCGGTCGCTGCCGCACTCGGCGACGCAGGACTCGCGATCCTCCAGCGGTGGTGCTCGGCCCGGGTGGGCGAGGGCTTGATCTACGACCTACGCCGCTCGCTGTTCGCAAAGGTCCAGCGGATGCCGGTGGCGTTCTTCACGCGGACCCCGACCGGCGCGATCACGTCGCGGCTCAACACCGACGTGATCGGCGCCCAGACCGCGGTCACGAGCACGCTCGGCAGTGTGGTCAGCAACGTCATCGTGCTCGCCACCACGCTCACCGCGATGTTCGCGCTCGAGTGGCGGCTCACGCTGCTGACGCTCGTCGTCCTCCCGCTGTTCATCGTGCCGGCGAGGCGGGTCGGCACCCGGCTCCAGGGCATCTCCCGGGAGCAGATGGGCCACAACGCGGCGATGAACACGCAGATGACCGAGCGCTTCAACGTGTCGGGTGCGACGCTCGTGAAGCTGTTCGGCTCCGGTCGTCGCGAACGGGATTCGTTCGACGAGCGGGCAGCGGGCGTGCGCGACACCGGCGTCCGTGCGGCGATGTACGGGCGGGTCTTCTTCGTGGCGCTCGGGCTCGTCGGGGCGCTCGGCACCGCGGCCATCTACGGCATCGGTGCGCTCATGGTGGTCGACGGCGACATCTCCGCCGGCACCCTCGTGGCGCTCGCGGCACTGGTCACTCGGGTGTACCAACCGCTGACCGGGTTGACGAACGCCCGTGTGGACCTGATGACGTCGATGGTCAGCTTCGAGCGGGTGTTCGAGGTGCTCGACGCTCCCGAGGCGATCCAGGAGCGCCCGGGGGCGATCGACCTGGTCGAGCCGTCGGGCACCGTCCAGTTCGACGACGTCGTGTTCCGCTATCCGCCTGCGGCGGACAGCGCGATCGCGACCATGGAGCAGAACGCCGGGCTCGGCGGCGACACCGACCCCGACGTCGACGTGCTCCAGGGCTTCTCGCTCACGGTCGAGCCCGGCGAGACCGTTGCGCTCGTCGGCGCGTCGGGCGCGGGCAAGTCGACGTCGATCTCGCTCGTGCCGCGGCTGTACGACGTCACCGACGGCGCGGTTCGCATCGACGGCCACGACGTCCGCGACCTCACCCTCGATTCGCTGCGGTCATCGATCGGGGTGGTGTCGCAGGATCCGCATCTGTTCCACGAGTCGATCGGCGACAACCTGCGCTACGCCGATCCCGCTGCAGCCGACGACCAGATCGTGGCGGCCACCCGAGCGGCGCGCATCCACGACACCATCGCCGCGCTCCCCGACGGGTACGACACGATCGTCGGCGAACGCGGCTACCGGCTGTCCGGCGGCGAGAAACAGCGGCTGGCGATCGCCCGCCTGCTGCTGAAGGATCCGGCGATCATGATCCTCGACGAGGCGACGAGCCACCTCGACAACGACAACGAGGCGCACATCCAAGAAGCCTTGGAGCACGCCCTCGAGGGTCGCACTGCGATCGTGATCGCCCACCGCTTGTCGACGATCAGGTCCGCCGATCGCATCGCCTTCATCGAAGGCGGACGGATCGTCGAACTCGGATCACACGACGAGTTGGTGGCGGCCGGTGGGCGCTACGCCCACCAGCTCGCCGCCGGCGAACTCACGACGATGAGCTGACGCCCCGACCTGACCGGCGGAAACCGGCCAGGTCGGGGCGACTCAGCACACCGTTCGGGATTCGTCGCTCAGGAGGACTTCCACTCGACGTAGGCGTCGGCGTAGCCGCCCCACTCATACATCTCGAACACGAGGAGGTGCTGACCCTCTGCGAGTGTCACCGTCGCCGGATCGAACTCGGTGGCGTGGTTCGCCCAGTTCTCGCTGACCCGGAGCCCGTCGACGTAGAGGGCAAAGCCGTCGTCGCCGCCGCCGCGCACGTCGAAGGTGCAGTTGGCGGGGACGTTGATCGTCGCCGTCCAGCGGATGGCGAAGTAGTTGTTCTGGCCCGCCGGACCCGAGTTGCCCCAGTCGACCGCCGAGTTCGTGATGTGCTCGGCCAGGTCCGGGTCACCCGCGTAGAGGGTGAGCCCGTAGCTGCCCGTCCAGTAGCTGTCGTCGAAGTTCCAGTACTCGGCGAGCCAGGAGCCGCCGCCCCAATCCGAGGTCCAGTTGGTCTGCGTGGTGGTGCAGAAGTCGTTCTCCGGATGGTTGCCGATCGGCTCGCCGCTCTGGCCGACCCAGTCCGGATGCGTCGACCCGGTGTGGCCGCCGGCCGGAACGCTGCCGCTGTCGGTGCCCTGGATGGCGACATCGATCGGCTCGTACCAGAACTGGAGCTTGGAGGTGCCGCCGTTCTGGTAGTACTCCATCATCAGGTCGACGTTGCAGCCGTCGGTGATGTCGACGTCGACGTAGCTGTAGCCGCTGCTCCAGCCCTGACCTTCCCAGTCCTCGTGCACCTCGGTGCCGTTGACGAAGAACCGGTTGCCGTCGTTGGTCTGGAAGTGGAATCGGTAGGTACCGATCGCCTGGAAGTTGGCGGTCCGGGTGAACCGGGCCGAGTACTTGTCGTCGTCGGTCACGTTCATGCCCGGCGGCGTTCCGCCACCGTGATCGAGCAGCCACTCGAAGTCGGTGATCTCCTGGACACCTCGGGGGTAGGTGAGGTCGATGGTGTCGAACCACTGGACGCTCCAGTGGTCGTCGGCTGCAGGGCATGCGGGCGGCGGCGTGCCGCCGCCCGTCGTTGCGCCACCATCGGTCGTCCCGCCATCGGTGGTGCCGCCGTCGGTCGTCCCACCATCGGTGGTGCCGCCGTCGGTCGTGCCACCATCCGTGGGGCCCCCAGCCCGCGTCCCCCCCGGGGCGGGGGCACCCAGGGTTGAGGCACCAAGGGGCGGCGCCCCCCCCCGCCCCC
>JBCBDK010000475.1:2455-3505 GCA_038529675.1 Actinomycetota bacterium | reverse complement strand
CCCGAATCAGCCTCGAACACGTCGAGGTGAAGCGCCAGCTCGACGACGCGAGCGACGGCGACACGCTGTTCGGTCCAACGATCCCCACCCGCCGGGCGAAGCGGAACCGGCCTCGCATCTTCGCCACGATCGACTACCAGCAGCTGACCGAGGGCAACGGCTCCGGGATGCTCGACACAAACCTCGATCATCACCTCGTGCCCGCCGAGACCGTCCGGCGCCTGGCGTGCGACGCCGGCGTCCATCGCTACGTCACCGGCCCGCTCGGCACCGTGATCGACCACGGCCGTCAGCAGCGGGTCGTGTCGGACTCTCAGTTCGACCGGTTGCACCTCCGAGACCACGGCTGCCGCTGGCCCGGCTGCGGCGTGCCTGCCGCCGGGTGCGACGCCCACCACGCCACGCACTGGCTCGATCACGGTCGCACCGAGGACGACAACCTCGTGCTCCTCTGCTGGCATCACCACCACACGGTGCACGACCAGCACTGGCGAATCGAGCCCCTCGGGGCCGGCCACTTCGTCATCACCACGCCCGACGGCGACGCACTCCCGATGCGCCCGCCGACGGTCGGCGCCGCCCCGCCACCGATCTGATCCGACGCTCAATGATCGGCGCAGCCGTCGGGGGTGCTGCCCGGTTCGCGGACCTCGGCCATCGCCGCCCACAGGTCGGTCGCGGTCATCGGGCCGAGGAAGCTGTGCTGGGTCACACCCGCCTCGTCGGCGATGATCACGGTGGGAACGGCGTCGATCCGGTACTTGTCATGGATCGCCCGGTGCCGGACGAACTCCGCCTCGACGACGGCGACATCGTCACTCTCCAGGATCTGCGCCTTCGACCAGACGTCGGCGCACTTGTCACAAACGTCTGACGTGAACACGGCGACCAGCCATGACGCCTCCGGCCGCGGGAAGTCGACACGATCCACCTGTTCGGGCACGGTGTACCGACGCTGGGTGGGTGCGTCGGGCTCGCGTCGGCGCCGGGCGACCTGTGCAACGATCGCCACGGCGACCACGATGAGGATCGCGATGACCAGGCGCGTCA
>JBCBDK010000475.1:0-2445 GCA_038529675.1 Actinomycetota bacterium | reverse complement strand
GTGGCGGACGGGAGCAACCAGGACCCGTCCCGGCCGCTGAGCTCGCCGCCGAGCGGGAGCAGACGCTCGACGAACACCCGGCTCGTCGAGCGGACGATCAGTTCCTGGTCGATCACGTCGGGGTCGGTCAGGTCGATCGTGATGATCGATCCCCGAGGCAACGCGACCTCGGTCAGGCTCGGCACCTCGAACGGCCCGCCCGGCCCGACCGCCTCGACGGTGATCGTGGAGTCGGTCTGGTCGATGTTGTAGACGACGATCGCATCCTCGGTCGGCTCCTCGACGCTGACGCCGAGGTGCCACGTCGAGGCGACGAACCCGTCACGGGGGACGGCACCCTGCACGATCGAGGTCGCCAGCGACCCGTCGTCGGTCGGGCGTGTGATCACCCGGTCGACGACGATCGACGGTTGCGCGAGTGTCGAGAACACGGTGCCGTGGCGACCTTCGGGGAGCTCGGTCGCCGCGTCGAACACGTCGAACGCAGAGTCGTCGGCCTCGGGTCCCTCAGCATCGGTCGAGGGGACGAGATCCTCGGACGGATCGAAGACGACGACACGGCGAGGTGGCACCTCGATCGGGTCGAGGTCGGCCACCCCCGACGACAGCGGTAGCCCGCCGAAGAACACGGTCACCTCGACCGGGTCGTCGGTCGGGTTGTAGAGCGAGAACGTCTCGGTGATGCCCAGGCCCTGCTCGCCGTCGGCGAACCACCACTGCTCGCGCAGCGCAGGCGAACCGAGCGAGACGTCGTAGCCGAGCCGTCCGCCTCCGGTGTAGTGCTGGGCTCGGCCAGCGACCAGACGACCTGCGGTCGCCTCGATCGCCACCGAGATGACCGGCTCGTCGCGAGCGCCGAGCTCGGCGATCCGAACGGTCCGAACGGAGCGGGGTGCGATCGTGAAGCCCTGGAACTGATTCGGACGCGCCTCGCGCCCCTCGGTCGCGAAGCGCAGGTCGGCAACGACCGGTTCGTCGAACGGGTTGGTGAGCACGAGCGTCTCGATGCTGCCGTCGAGGGTGAAACCGTCGGCGAAGTACCACCGGTCGGACGTGACGTTCGAGCAGGCGTCGACCGAGCGCCCCGCCGGGTGTTCGACGATCTGCTCGACCAGGCCACCGCCACCCTCGATCTCCACCACGACGCCGGCAAAATCAGCCGTCGCGAAGGAGTCGACGTCAATCGTCGTCTGTTCCCATGCGTCGATCGTGACGGAACGTTCCTCGACCACCCCCTCGTCGGTGATGATCGTGAATCGACCGACGAGCTGTTGCGAATCACGGTTGGACACGACGACGTCGCCGCCGACACCCGCTTCGCCGGTCGACGGCACACCGGGGCAGAACCAGCTCCCGGTCAGCGAGCCGGACGCTCCGACCGCCGGCATCCACGACTGTCCGGTCGCCGCGAAGATCGGGGTCGGCCGCTCGTCGGAGGAACGCCCGACGACGATGAGCCCGACGAGGCCGAGGACGACGACGAGCAGACCGGGAATCGCCCGGCGGCTCACGACCGCGCCTCCTCGTCGCCGAGCGGCGCACCGGGTGGCGGGAGCGGCTCCTCGGCCACGACCTCCTCGACGTCGTCCACCTCGCCTGCGTCGGTGACGTGAACCCCGGGGTCCGGCTGGTCGAGGTCGTCGAGCCGAACCTCGTCGTCTCCCTCATCGTCTCGGTCGGCGTCGCCGTCCACGTCGTCGATGTGCGCTGCCTCGTCGTGGTCCGGGTCGTCGGGGTCGTCGTCGTCGAGCGCGGTGTCGGCCACCAGGCCGGGATCGATGCCGGGCAGCGGGTCGTCGAGCGACAGGAGCGTCTCGTCGGCGACGTACTGTCGACGGCGGCGAGCGAGCGAGACGGTGACGCGAATCGCGCCGAACGCGACCGCGAACCAGAGGAGCAGCTGCAACCCGACGAGCCAGCCGCGAGCCGACGGCGACGAGTACGACAGCGTGGCCCGGCCGGGTTCGTCGACGTCGAACGCCACCGTCGTGCCGAACGCGCGCCGAGCGGGCACGTCCACACCGTCGACCGTGAGGCGCCAGTCGTCCTCGAACGGGACCGCCAGGTGCACCGTGCCAGCGCCGATGTCCTCGCTCACCGGGTCGTTCGCACCCACGCCGACGAACACCGGTGTCCGCTCGGACAGGTCCGACCGGACGATCGCATCGGCACCCGCGGAACGGCTCGCATCGGCGGTCGGGCCCGTCAGCAGCGAGGCCGTGGGAATCCAGGCCGAGTTCTCGTAGAACACCACGGTCGGGATGCTGAACCGCGACACGATGTCCAATTGCTCGTCGAAGGCCGCGGTGAGCCCGGTCGGCGGCGGTAGCGGATCGTCGAGCCGGGAGACCACTCCGTCGAACTCCGGCACGACCACGAACCGCACACCGAGCGGCGCGAGCAGACGGCCGGCGCGCTGGGTGGAGCCGGCAGCGATCTGGTCGA
>JBCBDK010000474.1:0-3506 GCA_038529675.1 Actinomycetota bacterium | reverse complement strand
GGCCGATGAACTTCTGAATGGCGAGGTAGACCACCCACGACACCACGCCGGCCCAGATCACGCAGGCCAGCAGGCCGGCGGACTGGACGAGCAACTGGGTCATGCGGCCGTCCTCGAAGCTCTCCGCCGGCGCGAAGATCGCCAGCGAGATGATGCCCCACGCACCGCAGAAGCCGTGTGCGGGCACCACGCCGAGAGCGTCGTCGACCTTGAAGCGCAACAGGGCGTCGTGGCCGACGCTGTAGATGATGCCGGCGATCAGGCCGACGGCCAGCGACCCGCTCGGGGTCATGATGTCGGCTGAGGCCGTGATCGTGACGAGGCCGCCGATGGCGCCGCCGACCAGCGTGGTGTCGTGGGTGGTCTACCTCGCCATTCAGAAGTTCATCGGCCTGCGGGTCTCCCCGCTGGACGAGATGAACGGCATCGAACTCGAGTCGGGCGAAGAGATGGCACCGCGAGCTCGCGCTGTCGCCCCCGCCCGGGCGGAGTGATCGGTCATGTCGGCAGACGCACACGTCGACGTCGACCAGATCATCGTTCGGAAGGTCGGCGGCTACAACATGGAGTCGGTCGCCTGGTGGGTGTCTCAGTCGCCGGGCGAACGTCAGCGGCTGCTCGCTGACCGCGTCGTCCAGTTCTTCGGCAACGGCCAGGAGATCGATCCGGCCCTCGCCGCTGCATCGCTCGAGGTCGTGGTCGAGCCCGACCTCGCCAGCAGCGAGCCGTCGATCGCCACGCTGGTCTTCCCGCAGATCGGTCGCGAGCCGGTGAACACGGTGTACGAACGCACGGTGGTCACGGGGCCGCGCTGGGAGATCCATCGCCGCACCGCCGCCGGAGTGGAACTGCTCACGGCTGCCCGGGGATGGGGCGACGTCGAGGATCCGTACGATCTGAACACGCCCGCGGGCAATCGCAACCTCGCCGGTGATCTGCTGGCCGACTCGCTTGGCTACGACCGGTCGTACGTGGACGAAATCCGCGATGCGATCGAGCACTTCGCCGTGCACGTGCTCCAGCGCCAGCTCGGCAACCGGGTCTGGCAGGTGACGGCGGAGTCGATTCGCGGCACCGTCACGGAGAACCCGTTCCTGAAGCTGGTCGCACCGGACACCCAACCGCTCGGCTGAGACGACCAGCAGGGCGACCTCGAGCCACTGGTTCGGACGGTGACGCTCAGGCCGCCGCCACGATCGGTGCCGCAACCGCCGGCACCGGGGTGGCTGCGACGGCAGCACACACGACGTCGGCGCGCCGTTGCCGCAGTGCAGCGGCGGCCCGACGCAGCGTGGCCCCCGTGGTGACGACGTCGTCGATCACCACCACGCGGAGCCCGTCGACGCCCGGGCGGGCGGCGAAGGCAGGCCCGTCCAACCGCTCGTGGCGGGACCTGCCGGTCTGGCGGACATCGTCGCGACGATCGAGGAGCCGCTTGACCGGCACGCCGAGCTGGCGACCGACGACCCGGGCGATCAACTCGGCCTGGTCGTAGCCCCGCTCACGGCGCCGCTTCGCCGACGTCGGCGCCCACGTGACGACGTCGACGTCGCCGGCGACCCCGGACTCGACGAGCCGGTTGACGACCAGCCCGGCCAGGTGACCGCCGACCGCCCGACGGTTTCGATACTTGAGGCCGAGCAGTACGTCGCGGGCGCGGCCGGCGAACGGCACTGCGGAGATGACGCCGTCGGCCGTCGGCGCCACTCGTGCCCCGACGAGAGCGAATCGGCAGGTCGTGCAGATCGTGGCGCCAGGACGATCACATCCGGCACAGCGGGATTCGAAGATCATGCCCCCATCGTGAACGAGGGGTGTCACATCCATGATGCGAGGGTCGCCCGACCTGCCGGGCCGGCGATGCCAGACTCGGCCGGATGGACGAGCCACCGCGGTCCCGCCGTCCGCTCGTGGCGCTCGTGGCAGCGGCATCGGCGGGGTCGATCGCGCTGTGGATCGTGGGCCTCGTCCGCTTCCGGTCGTGGCGCGCCAACGACGACATCGCCGTCTTCCAGCTCGGGCTCGAACGGTTCGCCGACGGTGACGTCCCGCTGGTCGGCGCCTACAGCCGATTCGGCTTCCACCATCCTGGCCCGCTCCGGGAGTGGGTGGCCGGAGCTGCGTATTGGCTGTCCGGAACCCGGGCCGCCTCGTTGCCCTCCACGGCACTCGTACTCAACCTCGCCGCGGTCCTCGTGGCACTGTTCGCAGCGCATCGGGCGCTCGGGCGACGCGGCGTGGCCGCTGCGGCAGCCGCCCTGGCGCTGACCCAGATCGGGCTCGCCGACCGGCTCCATTCGATCTGGAACCCCCACCTCGCCATCCTCGCTGGTGCGGCGATGGCCTGGGGCGTCGTCGCCGTCGCCGTCGACGGGCCACGCAACTGGTGGACCGTGGTGTTGCCGGGCTCGTTTCTCGCCCAACTGCACGTCTCGGGCACGATCGCGCTCGCCGCGGGCATCGTCGTGGTCGCGGTCGTGCTCGTGCGTGCCGGCGATCGCCGCCGCCTCGCCGTCGCCGCTGCGACGACCGTGCTCGTGTGGATCGGCCCGCTTCTCGATCTCACACGGGGTGGCGACTCGAACCTGGCGGCGTTCGTCGATCGGAGCGGCGGCCCGACGCTCGGGATCGTCGACTCGGCGCGCACCACGCTCCGCTTGATCTCACCGTGGTCGCTCGCATCCGGTGATGTCGTGGCGTCCGACGTGGAGGTCGCCGGTGCGGGTTGGATCGGCGGCACCGGCATCCTCGTCGTCCTCGCGATCGCCGCCGGCCTGCTCGCACGCGATCGACGCACGCGCATCGTTCCCGTCGTCGGCTGCGCGGCAGCGGGCGTGATGTGGGTGCTCGGCGCGCAGCTCGTCACACCGGTGTTCCCGTACCTGTGGGCGCCGCTGCTCGGCGCGACGACCCTGCTCACCTCCTCGATCGTCCTCGCGGCGGCCTCCGTGGTGACCGAGCGGATCGCAGCGGTCGACCCACCGGTCAGCCGTGCTCACCTCGCCGGTCGCGTCACTGCGGCGTGCGCGGTTGGCGCCGCTGCGTTGTCGCTCGTCGGTTGGTGGTCACTCGCGCCGATCGAGACCGCGTCGCTGCAGCGCACGATCGAAGCCCGAGTCCCGACCGTCGTCGAGTCGGGCACCGAGTACTCGATCCGCACCGGCGAGCTGATCGTGTCGGTCGCCCACGCCGAGGTGGCGCTCGCCGTCCAGCAGGCAGGCGGGACGCCGACGTCGAACATCTTCGAGCTCGACCTGCCCGCTCCTCCGCCGGACGCACTCAGCCTGGTCACCGCGATGGGTGGGTCACTCGACTGCCTGTCGGCTGCACTCGACCCGAGCCTGCTCGTGCTGCGCCATCCGAGCCAACCGACCGGGCTCGACGTCGGGGTCTTCATCGCCCCGACCGACGACGAGCCAGCGCTCGAACGCTGCGGCGTCGAGCGCTGACCGTCGGAGGCGGGCTGGGGGACGTTCACCGTCGGACGACGGTGAAGCTCGGCGATC
>JBCBDK010000473.1:0-3507 GCA_038529675.1 Actinomycetota bacterium | reverse complement strand
ATCGGCCGCCGCCCGCGGGTCGGCGTCGACCACGTACTGACCAGCCTGAGCCTGCACCGCAACCGCTGACATGTGGTGCGCAACGGTGTCGTGCAACTCACGAGCGAGGGTGTTCCGTTCTTCGAGGCGGACCTGCTCATACCGGCCCTCGATCGCACGCGCCCGGTATCGCATCGCCAGTGCGAACGCGACGATGAGGAGCCAGGGCAAGAGCAGCGGCCAATCACCCGCGTTCACGCCCCCCGACGCCCACCCGATGACGATCTCGCTGGCGATGCTGACGGCGAAGCCGATGACGACCCGGATCGGCGTCGACCATCTGCAGAGTGCGTAGAACAGCACGATGTCAGTGAGGCCCGCGGGCGAGCCGACATCGTCGACCTCGGTTCCCCGGAGTGCGAGCGCGACAGCTGCGGCGGCGACGACAGCGGTCGTGATCACCGCCACGAGGGGGATGTCGCGGCGGAACGGCACGAACGCAGTCGCGATCACCGCAGGCAGGATCCCCGCCCACAGCGGAAGTGAGTCGTCGAACACGACGACCATCACGGCCGCCGACGCCAGGAGTCCGGTGAGGACCCAGTCCCAGGTGCGGCGAGGAGGGATCGGTTCGATGATCGCCGCAGCGTCGAGCCGCTCACGAATCTGCAGGGGCACGACGTCACCGTACCGACGGGCAGGTGCTCGGTCGTCCGACTCGAGGGCATCCCTCGAGCGTCCAGAGTCGTACTTTCGACCAGGGTCGAACATCCCGACAGCCGATTCGGTCGGGCAGCCCGTTCCGCACGATGGGAGCCATGATCTCCCCGACCGAACCCGAACCACCCTCGTCCGACGACTGCGCCTGTGAGGTCCGGCACCTCTCGAAGCGATATGGATCACACGCGGTCGTCCACGACCTGACGTTCTCGATCCCCCGCAACCAGGTTGTCGGTCTCATCGGCCCGAACGGTGCCGGCAAGACCACGACGATGAAGATGCTGCTCGGTCTGGTCCGGCCGAGCGGCGGCGACATCGCACTCCTCGACCGGACGGTGGGTGAACCCGGATGGGGCGACGCACTCCACCGGGTGGGCTCGATGATCGAGGCACCGCCCATCTACGACCGACTCACCGCCCGGCAGAACCTCGAATACCAGGGGCTCGCCGTGCAGGGTTCGATCGACCACGACGAGATCGACCAACTCCTCCGCCTCGTCGATCTCGCCGACCGCGCAGATGACCGCCCGCGGGGCTACTCGCTCGGCATGCGCCAGCGACTCGGCATCGCGATCACGCTCGTCGGACAGCCCGAGCTGGTCATCCTCGACGAACCGGGCAACGGCCTCGACCCTGCCGGCATCATCGAGATCCGGCGGCTGATGGGGCGGCTGCCGGAGACCGGGACGACCGTGCTCGTGTCGTCACATCAGCTCGCCGAGGTGCAGCAGGCCTGCAACCAGCTGGTCATCCTCGCCGATGGGCGGACCGTCGCCCAGGGCACGACTGCCTCGATCCTGTCGGGGCGTACGCAACACGTCTTCCACGTCACGGTCGACGACGCCGAACTCGCTCCCGCCGCCCAGGCGTTCCGATCCGCCGGACTCTCGGTCTTCGACCGGGTCGGCACCACCTTCGTCGTCGAGCCACCCGCCGAGGTCGGCGGACGCGAACTCAACCGTCTCCTCGTCTCCGCCGACGTCTACGCGTCCACGATCAACCAACCCGTCGTCACGCTCGAGGACGCGTTCCTCGACCTCGTCCAGCAGCCCGCGACATCCGCGCCGGGCGCCGCCACCTCACAGGAAGCACTCACGTCATGACCCGCACCGAACTCTTCAAACTCCGAGCGCACCGCACACCGTGGGTGCTCCTCACACTCCTCACCACCTCACTCCTGATCGCGCCGACGTACTACGCGATCAGACATCCCGACGACGCCACGGACGTGGTCGACACGTTCGTCGGCGTGTTCGGGATCCTCGCACCGCTCCTCGGCACCGTGCTCGGCGGCTGGATCGTCGGCCACGAATTCCGACAGGGCACGCTCCGTCGAGTGCTCGGGAACGACGCCCGCCGCAGCCGACTGATCGCCACCAAGGGTGCCGTCGGCGCCACGGCACTCACGCTCGGCCTCGCTGCCGCCGCGGGCATCGGTGCGCTCACGTCGGCCGCGTCGATCTCATCGTTCGGCGGATCGGCCGCATGGGACGACACCTTCCGAGAGCTCCTCAGCGCCGGGTTCCTCACGCTCCTGACCGCCTCGATCGCGTTCTGCTTGAGCATCCTGTTGCGCAGCGACACCTACGCGATGCTCGGCGCCCTCGGCGTGATGATCATCGTCGGCCCACTGCTCACGTTGATCCCGACCGTCGGCAAGTACACGCCGTCTGCGCTGGGTAACGACGTGTCGTCGTGGATCAGCGGGACGGGCGAACTGGTGGTTTCGATCGTCCCGGCCTCACTCGGACTCGCAGCGACCATCGCTGCACTCGCGGCCACTGCAACGCTGAGCTTCCGACGCTCGGACATCTGAGACACACCCGATCGGAACGGCGAGACCAGCGCGGTCCTGCACCACTGTGCTCGACCGCCTGGGCCGACTCAGGGCCTCGGAATCGGCCGCCCGATCCTCGCGCCGCGATATCGGCTACCCGCGCTCGCCCGGCGTCCGTGGCGCCCGATCGCGCACGTGGGCGACGAGACCGAGGCGGTCGGCGTCGGCGGAAGGTCACCTGGTTGCGAGGACGAGGGTCACCTCGTCGAGCTGGTCGGCGCGTGTTGCGTTGACACGGACCCGCAGCGTGCATCCCGCTGTTGCCGACGACACATCGACGAGTCGTCTGGTCTCACGGCGCCATGCGTCGTCGCCAGACCACCGTTCGGACGAGTTGAACCCGGCACCGCTCGGAGCGAACGTGCCGTCCACCAGGACGTCACCCGACGCGTCCACGCGAACGTCGACCGTCGCGGTCGGCGCCGAACCGCTCTCGAACCGCTGGTACCGATACCCAAGGCACAGCGCAACCACGAGGATTCCGTTCACGGGCGGCACGTCGATCTCGACGAACCGGTCGGGCCGAATGGGATGCTCGGCGAACACCGATCCGAGGCTCAGCCCGCCGACTCGCCGAGTCATCACGATCGCCAGGACCAACGACCCGATCACGGCGACGGCTGCGACGACGATGAGCGCGGTGACCATCGCCGGACACTAGAACCGCCTCCCGAACGAAATCTCTGGATATGAGGCACCTGGCACGGCTTGCTGCTCCGATCCACGGTCACCACCACCGATTGCGGTTCGCCACATCGCCACGTACCGCTCGAGGTGCGTCGTCCGGAAACGAGCTGCTCGGTTTGGCTGCCGACTCGAGTCCAGCTCACCTGGACGAATGGTTCGGGACAACACTTCCTGGAGTGGTTGCGTGGCGCTGCGATGCCAAGCCCGCCTGGGGCTTTCTCGATGGCAAGTTGTGAATCGAACACCTGTTCGATTCAGGCGCGGCCGGCGAGGAGGCAATCAAT
>JBCBDK010000472.1:0-3509 GCA_038529675.1 Actinomycetota bacterium | reverse complement strand
CGACGACATCGCCGCTGCGGTGCTCCACGCGGCGACGGCGCTCGGCATCGAGCCGATCGCCTCGCGACTCCACCGCGCCGCCATGGCATCCACCGCTGCATCCACCGCTGCACCAGGCGCCACGTCCGAGCCCGTCGGCTCGATCCGCCGGACCAACCTGCTCGCCGTCGCGGGGCCCGACCCGACGCTCGCGGCCGAGTTGGCGACGGGAGTGGCGGCCGGCTTCAGCTCGCATGCGGCGGTGATGCTCGTCGATCTCGACCTGGACCGTCCGATCGCGCCACGCCTCGGGCTCGGGATCCAACCCAACCTGTGCGACGCGGTGCACACACTGCGGGCGTTGCACGACGCCCGGCTCGCTCCCTTCGTGGCGAGCCGGGCGATCACGACGGTGCAGTTGCCCTTCGCTCCCCTCGTGGGCGCTCCCAGCCCGCAGCGTCAGGTCGAGCTGACCAACACCGAGCGGAGTGCGGTGCTTCACCGGGCGACGGAGCAGTACGACGTCGTCGTCGCGCTGGCTGACGAACGCCGACCAACGGCCGATCTACCGGGCGCCGCGCTCGCCCACTGCGGCCTCGCGTTGGTGGTCGTCGAAGCCACGCCCGCCGCGCTCCCTGCGTTGCTCGACTGGCTTGCGGCGTTGCGGAGCTCGACGGTCGATCGGACGACCGACCCGGTCCCCGTCTGCGTCGTGACCGTGGGCGACGTGTCCCGCCGTCGGGTCGAGTCGATCCTCGACGAGATCGAGGACTGCACCCGCGACCTGGCGGTGGGTGCCGTCGGCCACCTCCGACTGTCGGCAAGGGCGCACGCACGAGCCCGCTGGCGCGGCGATCTCGTTCGCGGCTCGTTCGCCCGCAGATGCCGGGCACTCGTCGAGGAGGTGTCGGCATGACGGCGACCGCCTACGACCTGCTCCGGTCCACGCTCGCCGATCGCGTCAAGGAACTCGACCTCGACCGAGACGCCGACGAAGACCGGATCGCCGACCTGGTCGAAAACGAACTTCGTGCCTTCCAGGCTCGCGCGAACGTCGGGCTCCACGAACTCCCGCCCCTCGCCGACCCCACATTGATGTACGAGCGGCTCGTCGGGTCGCTCCTCGGGCACGGACTCCTCGACCGACTCCTCGCCGACCCCGACATCGAGGAGATCTTCATCGACGGCGGCGACGTGTACCACCTCGGCGCCGACGGGCGACTCCGCTCGGTCGACGAGGTCGTGTCGGAGGCCGAGTTGTTCACGTTGGTCAATCGGCTGCTGCAGGACACCGGTCGGGAACTCAACCAGCGAACGCCGATGGTGCAGGCACGAGTCCTCGGCGGCACCGCGCGACTCGGTGTGGTCGCGCCACCGATCGCCGACTCGCTGTCGGTGACGCTGCGCAAGTACCGCGTGCGGCACGAGACGCTCGAACAGCTCGTCGAGCTCGAGTCGATGACGCCGAGCGTCGCGACGCTCGTGCGCGCGGCGATGCGCAGCGGCCTCGGCGTCCTCGTGTGCGGGCGCCCCGGCGCCGGAAAGACCACGATGCTGAACGCATGTCTCCGGGCCGTCCCCCTCGCGCACCGGGTGCTCTGCTGTGAGGAGATCCGCGAGCTGTCCGCACCGCTCGGCCATGGCGCGTACTACCAGACGAGGCCGCCCTCGACCGACGACGGCGCTGCGGAGGTGACGCTCCGGGACATCGTCAAGATGTGCCTCGGCATGCGCCCCGACCTGCTCGTGGTCGGTGAGGTCCGCGGCGCTGAGGCGTTCGAGCTGCTGCGCGCCGGCAATGCCGGCTGCGGCGTGCTCGCGACCGTGCACGCGAACTCGGCGCCCGAGGCCCTCGTGGCCCTCGCCGACACCGCCATCATGGCCGGCCAGAACGTGCCGGCGCCGAACGTACGGTCCACGCTCTCGCAGATCTTCGACCTCGTCGTGTTCGTCGATCGTGACGAGTCGGTCCAGGGCGGACCGATCCGGCGCTGCGTGATGCAGGTCGCCACCGCCAACCCGGTCTCGACCGAGTCCGCCGACTTCGACGTCGTCCCGGTGCTCGAACGATCGGCGATCGGTGAACCGCTCACGCTCACATCCGACGCGGCCCGAGCGAAGCCACCGCTCCGACTCGAGCGAGCGCTGGCGGATCTCGGCACGTCGTGGGGGACGATCCTCGACGATCACCGATCCAGCCAGCCGGTCGCCACCGTCAGCCCGATGACCGGAGTGGCCCGGTGATCGGCTCGACGTGGTTGACGGTCCCGGCCGCCATCGCGATCGGGATCGGGATCTCAGCAGCAGTCCACCTCGTCGTCAGCGCGACGCGGACCGAGCCCGACCGCGACGCTGGCGCATCACCTCGTACCGCACTCGCCGGGACCGTGCTGATCGTCGCTGCCGTCGCCACCCTCGGCTACCTCGTCGGCGCGACCGTCGGCGGGGCGCCCGGCGTCGGTCTGCCCATCGCCGTGCTCTCGCTCGGCGCGCCCCGGGCGCTTCGGACACGACGGTCGGCGGAGACGCGACGCCGGGTGCGCGAAGCCTGGCCCGATGCGATTCAGTCGCTCGTCGGTGGGCTCCTCTCCGGGCGCTCGCTCCACCAGGCGATGTGCGACCTCGCGGAGGCGGGTCCCGAGGCGCTACAACCGTTCTGGCGCCGATACCGCCGCCTCTCCGGGACGCTCGATCAGACCGCAGCGCTCTCGGCGGCCCGTGACGAGATCGGCGATCCGTTCGTCGACCGACTCGTCGAGGTGCTGATCGCAGCCGGGGAGGTCGGTCCGGCCTCGGCCATCGACATCCTCACCGATCTCGCGTCCGCTGCGGCGGACGATCTCCACTTCGAGAATCGGGTGGCGAGTGCGGGTCTCGAGCAGAAGATCAACTCCCGGGTGGTCGCGATCGTCCCGAGCATCGCCCTCCTGGTGCTCGTGTGGACGAACGGTGCCGCCCGGGAGTACTACTCGACCAGCACTGGCGTCACGGTCGCGGCGATCGGTGCCGTCGTGAGCGGCACCGGGATCCTGATCGTCGACCGGCTGGGTCGGCTCACGGCCGAGCCCCGGGTGTTCGGCGTCGGATCCGCCTCATCGGGAGGCCGGTCGTGATCGCGGTGGTCGCCGCCTGCTGCCTCGGTCTGGCACTCGCCGGTGTGTCCACGCTCGTCGTGCCGCCGGACCGGGTCGTCAGGCGACGTGTCGGTCCTTACGTCCGGCAGGTGCGCCACCGGACGAGCCACGTCGACGCCGAGCCGGCATCGACGATCCCGCAGGGCGCGCTCGACGGCTTCTTGCTCGCGCCGTTCACCAACCTGCTGCGCCGGTTCATCGAGCAGGGGATCGACGCCGCACATTCCGAGCAGCTCTCCACACGGCTCCGGCGCGCCGGCGAGCTGGATGCTCGGCCCGGTGTCTACCGGGACCGCCAGCTCCGCTCGAGCGTCGTCGGGGCGACGCTGGCGGCGCTGGTCCTGTCGTGGTTCTCCTGGACGGTCGGCGGGTTCTGGCCGGTCGCTGCGATCGCCG
>JBCBDK010000471.1:0-3509 GCA_038529675.1 Actinomycetota bacterium | reverse complement strand
GGGGCAAGGACTACGTCCTCATCGAGGGCGGGACGATCACCGTCGAGGCAGCCGGCGACGGCATCAAAGCCGACAACGAGGACGACGCCGAGCTCGGCGCTGTGCAGATCACCGACGGGACCATCGACATCACCGCCGGTGACGACGGCGTGCAGGCGGCGACCGATGTCCTGGTCGCCGGAGGCACCGTCACGATCGATGCCGGCTCGGTGTCGGGCACGGGCCGCGCCATCCAGGGCGACGTGATGGTACACGTGAGCGGTGGCATGATCGATGCAACCGCGATCGACGACGCCATCCACTCGAACGAGTCGGTCACGGTCGACGGCGGCTCGATCACGGTGGCGGCCGGCGACGACGGCATCCATGGTGATCTCGCAGTGACCGTCAACGGAGGATCGATCACCGTGACCGAGGCATTCGAAGGCATCGAGGCAGAAGTGATCACGATCAACGACGGCGCCATCGACATCACCTCCCGCGACGACGGACTCAACGTGGCCGGCTCGGAGACGGAAGCAGCAACCGCGACCACGCCGGCCGGTGGGCGAGGCGGTCGCGGGGGCGCTGAAGCGGTCGGCGAGTACTACGTCTACATCAACGGCGGAACGACCGTCATCACGATCCTCGGGGAACTCGACGAGCAGGGCGACGGCATCGATGCCAACGGTCATGTCGTGATGACCGACGGCGTCGTGGTGATCAGCGGGCCGACCGACACCCGCAACAGCGCATTCGACTACAGCGGCGGAACCTTCGTGATGACCGGCGGGACGATCATCGGCACCAACGTCGACGGTCGGAACTCCGAAGGCGTCGGCATCGGATCGAGCCAGGCGTCCCTCTACATCACGACCGGATCGACGATGGCCGCCGGCACGGTGGCGCACATCGAGAACGCCGACGGGGAGACCCTGGTGACGTTCGAGCCGGTGAACGACTACAGCGTGATCGTGTTCTCCTCTCCCGACCTGGTGGATGGTCAGGCGTACGACGTCTACCTCGGGGGCACGATCACCGGCGACTCGGCGACCGGCATGTACGAGGACTCCGAGTACACCATCGGTGAGCACGCCGGCACGGTCATCGCGAGCGTCTCCGCATGACCATCACCCCGGCGGTGACGAACAGCGGCCGGTCGTCGAGGGGCATGGGCTGGGGTGGTGTGCTCGGCGGAGCCGTCACGTGGTCTGCGATCGCTTCACGAGTCGCCACGGACGGCCGTCGACTGGCCTCGCTCGTCGGACTCCTGTTGGTCGGCAGCGTGGGACTCGGGGGCGGGTCCGTCGTGTTCGCTGATCAGGACGTGGTGTTCGACGGCGCCGGAGACGCAGCCCGAGTCAGTGTGATCGGAGATTCGACCCTGGCCGGAGTGCGGTGGTACGCCGACTACGGCGCGCTCGAGCGCTTCAACTTCGTGTTGAGTGCTGAGTCGTGTCGGCGGACGATCGAGTTGTCGTGTATCAGCCGGGAGGGCTACCGATCGGAGAACGTGATCGGGGCGATGCGGTCGCTCGACGGGCAGCTCGGCGAGGTGCTCGTGGTCATGTCCGGCTACAACGATCCGATCTGGACGATCGACGAAGCGATCGATGGTGTGGTCGAGGAAGCTCGAAGCCAGGGGGTGGGCCACGTCGTCTGGTTGACGCTGCGTTCCGGCGACGATGTCGACTACAGCGATCCGCAGGAGCAGTCGAGCACTGCGACGTTCCGTGCGTTCAACGAGCAGCTCGTCGACGCTGCGGAGGCGTCGGGCGGCTTTCTTCAAGTCGCTGACTGGGCGACGTACTCGCTTGGTGCCTCGGCATGGTTCGAACAGGACGGCGTCCACCTGACGCCGGCCGGCGTCGATGCGCTGACCACGTTCATCGCATCCGTGATCGAACGGGTCCTCGCCGGCGACGACGTCAGCCCAGCCGCGGCGCCGTGGACGGTGCTCGTACCGGGCGCCGAAGGCGACATCGTCGCCACTGTCCAACAGGCGGTCATCGACGCAGGCGTCGACCTCGCCGGCGGGGCCGACGGCGTGTACGGCAACGACACGATGGCCGCCGTCGCCGAGTACCAGCGACGTACGGGCGATCTCCAGGTGACCGGTGCGGTCGACCTCGCAACCGCACGCGCACTCGGTGTGACCGAGAATGCCGAGGAGACGACCTCGTCCGCGCCGGTCAACGTGGTGGGGCAGGCGGTACCACCGACGTCACCGCCGAGCGATGCTCCCGCATCGGGCGATCCAACCGACGAATCGTTCGACGGGCCACACGACGCCGAAACGGATGGCGACTCGATCTCGACCCAGGCGATCATCGCGGCAGCGGGTGCCGGGCTGATCGGCGCGATCGCCCTCCGGCGCCGCCACGTCGTCCGACGCAGGGCGGGTCGCGCACGTCGTGTCGGTGCACCGAACGGCACCGTGGGTCGATCGAGATCGAGCCCGACCGATCGGGCTGACACGGCCTCGCTCGAACGCCTCACCGGGTCGTCACGGCAACGCTGACTCGAATGGACTCATCCCCTCGACACGACGTCGAGGCGATCGGCCGTCTGTGTCCGAGTTGTTGATGATGCGTCGGGGCGCTGGCGGTCAGTTGGCCGTGGTCGTCGCGACGTCGAGTGAAGCGAGGAGGGCCTCGACCCGGGTTCGCACGTCGTCGCGAATCTCGCGGACGACATCGAGGGGTTGGTGCGAGGGACTGGGGAGGTCCCAGTCCTCGTATCGCTTGCCGGGATAGATGGGGCACGCGTCGCCACAGCCCATCGAAACGATGACATCGACGGTGCGGACGACCTCGTCGGTCCACGGCTGAGGAAGCTCGCCGGTGATGTCGATGCCGACATCGGCCATCGCGTTGACGACGGTGTCGTTGAGTGCGTCGCCGGGGTCGGTGCCGCCGGAGAACACATCGACGTTGCCGCCCGCGAGATGGCGTAGCCAGCCGGCGGCCATCTGGGAACGTCCGGCGTTGTGAACACACAGGAACAACACGGCCGGCTTTACCGGCTGGGTCGTCTCGAGGCGCGCGATCGCACGGAGGCGGTCTCGAGTGACGCGTTCGATGAGCAGCGGCAGCCATGTCGTGATCGTGGCGTTCGGCAGCAGGATGTCCCGAGAGCTGCGCATGTAGCGCTCGATGGTCTCGGCGTTGAAGGTTCCGTCGAAGTGTCGTCGAAGCCGTTCGGCCGACTGGCGGATCATCACGATCTGTTCGGTCGTGAAGTCTCCGTTCTCGTTGAGGTTCACTGGCAGGTCCTTTCGGTCAGTTGACGAGAGCGCTGATCCGTCGTTCGAGTTCGACAGTGACGTCGTCGAACGCGATCGATCGTCCGTCGGCAACGGGGTCGGCGAGCGACCAATGCCACCAGGTCGGTGCCGGGTCGAGTTCTTCGTGAGCACGGTCGCAGACCGTCACGACCAGATCGGCCGTCATGCCAGTGTCGAGCAACTGCGGAACCGCCTCGCTCAGATCGAGGCCGATGCGCCGCGCTGCAGCGATCGCGCCCGGGTG
>JBCBDK010000470.1:0-3518 GCA_038529675.1 Actinomycetota bacterium | reverse complement strand
CAGCTCCGGACCATGCGGGACATGGAGAACGCCTGGTTCGAGGCACAGGTCGACGACGGCGCCTCCACCGACGACGCCGCCGTGTGGCGCGTCGAGATGCCGTGCCCCAACGCCGTGAACAACTATCGGTTCTGGTTGAACGGACCGGGCGGACCGCGGTGGCTGACCGGCCTCGGGGTGATCGACCACGACCCGACCGATGCGTTCGACTTCCGCCTTCTCACGTCGGGCGGCACGCCCAGGTGGGTGCCCGAGACCGTCTGGTACCAGATCTTCCCCGACCGCTTCGCCACGTCGGGCGTCGAGCACTGCGAGTTCCCCGACTGGGCGTGGCGCAGTGAGTGGGGCGATCCGGTGGCCACGGGGCCCGAGGCGATGACCCAGATCTACGGTGGCGACCTCGACGGCATCGCGCAGCGGCTCGATCACCTCGTCGACCTCGGCGTCGGTGGGGTGTACCTCACGCCGGTGTTCCCGGCGCGCTCGAACCACCGGTACGACGCAACGACGTTCGATCACGTCGACCCGCTGCTCGGGGGCGACGAATCCTGGGTTCGGCTGCGCGAGGCATGTGACCGCGCCGGGTTGCGGCTGATCACCGATCTCACACCGAACCACACCGGCGACGGGCACGAGTGGTTCCGGCGGGCGCAAGCGGACGCGGAGGCCGTCGAGGCCGGCTTCTACTACTTCGACGAGCACCCCGACGACTATGCGTCGTGGCTCGGGATCCGAACGCTGCCGAAACTCGACCACTCGTCGGCCGAGATGCGACGGCGGTTGTACGAGGGACCCGAGTCGGTGATGGCGCGATTCCTGCAGCCGCCGATGTCGGCCGACGGCTGGCGCTTCGACGTGGCCAACATGACCGGCCGGCTCGGGACGATCGACGACAACGCGATGGTTCGTCAGATGATCCGGGCCACGTCGGACGCGATCGATCCGGCCCGGTGGCTGGTGGCGGAGCACTTCTTCGACGCGAGCCGCGACGCCATCGGCGACGGGTGGCACGGGGTGATGAACTACGCCGGATTGGCCAAACCGATCGCCAGTTGGCTGGGCGACTTCAGCTTCCTGACCGAGATGGCACCGGGTCCCGGTCAGGATCCCCGACCGGGCCGGTCGGTGGCGACGACGATGGACGAGGTTCGAGCATCGTTGGCGTGGCAGGTCGTGGTCGGATCGATGGCGCTGCTCGGCTCGCACGACACCGCTCGGTGGCGGTCGATGGCGCGGTCGGAGTCGAACGCTCGGCTCGGATTCGGGCTCCTGCTCGCAATGCCCGGTGCGCCGTGTTTCTTCTACGGCGACGAGGTGGGCCTGACCGGCGACGACAACGAGCAGTCCCGCCGCACCATGCCGTGGGATCGCAACGAGTGGGACGCTGCGACGCTCGACTGGTACCGCTCGCTGGTTCACTTCCGACGTGACTCGACCGCACTGGCGCACGGCGGGTTCCGGTGGGTCGAGCGGACCGACGACGCACTGATGTTCCTCCGCGAGTCCGCCGACGAGCGGCTCCTCGTGCGCGCCGACCGTGCCCCGATCGGCCGTGCCGTCAGTCCACTCGGCGGCGACCAGGTCGCCGGCGACGGCGAACACTTCACCATCTGGCGCGTCTCGTTGGACTTCTGCTCGGGGATGGAATCCAATTCGGGCGACGGCGAACACTTCACCATCTGGCGCGTCTCGTTGGATTCCTGCTCGGGGACGGAATCCAACCCGGGTCAGGTGAGGCGGAGGCGGCCGCCGGAGCGGGTGACGTGGCGTCCGCGGTCGACGTCGCATCCTTCGGCGTCGTGGCGGACCACGGCCATCACGCGTTCGATCGCAGCGGCGTCGGGCGGGTAGCCGTCGATCGCCAGCCACGTTCGGAGCGCACGCCGAGCCAGTGGTGCCGGGGCCGAACGGAGCGCAGCGACGTCGGTCGGATCGATCTCCGCTGCGAGCGAACCGAGGAGATCGTCGTCAGCGCGGGCGTGGGCGGCCAGCCGGTCGAGCAACGGTGCCACGTCGCGCTGGGCGACGTCGTCGAGCAGCGGGAGCACCTCGCGGCGAACGCGATTGCGGCGGAACCGGGGGGAGGCGTTGGTCGGATCGACGATCGGGTCGAGGCCGAGCGCCTCGCACACTGCATGGGTCTCGGTGCGTCGAAGCGCCAGGATCGGATGGACGTGACCCGGCCGCATGCCGGCGATCCCGGTGAGCCCACTGCCGCGCAGCATCGCCAGCAGCACCGTCTCGGCTTGGTCGTCGAGGGTGTGGCCGGTCATCGCGTTCGGACCGAGGATCGCCCGCCGCGCCGCCCGCGCTCGCGCCTCGAGGTCGGGCCCGTCGGCGACGTCGGCTCGCTCCAGCCGGAAGGTCGCGCCGAGATGTGCGGCGATGCGATTCGCCGCCGCGGCGTCCGCGTCCGCTGTCGAGCGGAGCCCATGGTGGACGTGGACGGCGGTGACGAGGAGCCCGGCGTGACGGGCGAGTGCGACGAGCGCCGCGGAGTCGGGTCCGCCCGACAGCGCGACGGTCACTTGGGCCGGCGTCGCGGGGAAGTCGCAGCGGCCGACGAGTTGGTCGAGGAGCCGTTCCTGGGCGGCGGTCGGTGTCATCGGCGTGACGATGACCGACGACAGCCGCTCACCGTGCGATCAGAGATCGGCCTGCTTGCGGGGCTTCCCGTTCGGGTAGCGCTGGGACGACACGCTCTTCAGGTAGCCGCCGATCAGTGCGACCGACGCGAGGACGCTGACTCCGGTCAGTGCGACCCCGATCCACCAGTGCCAGATGTTGGCTGCGAGCATGGCGGTGAGGCTACCGCTCCACGTCGGGCGGCTCCCACTTCACCAGCGTCGCCGCGTTGCGCTCACCCGTCACATCGGTCGGGCGACGTGGCGACCACTTCGCCACGGCCAGAGCGCTGCGCACGGCCGTCACATCGCACGGCGATCACCGCGCACGGCGATCACCGCGCACGGCGATCACATTGCGATGACGGCCAGCACGGCGAGCACGATGCCGCGCGTCGTCCACGCCGCCGTCCGCCACCAGTTCGTCGTGACGAGGCGCCGGTGGGCCGACTCGTCGAACACGTGGGTGAGTCGTTCGTGGAGCGGGACCGAGACGAACGCCGTCACGCCGTAGGCGATCGCCATCAGGCCGAGTGCCAGCACCGGCAGCACTCGCGACACGTCGGCGGGCGGATCGGCCACGAGCCAGAGCCCCGTCGCACCCTCCGCGGCCATGAACGGACCGACGACGAGGGAGATCGATCGACGATGGCGATCCCCGAAGCGCACCCAACCGGCGCCGTCGTCGCCACGATCGATCGAGTCGAAGATCGGATAGTGGACGAGTTGGATCACCCAGATCACCCCAGCCATCGCCCACGTGGACGCCAGGGCGACGACGAGGACGATGGAGTCGGCCGCGTTCACGCCCGCATCATGGTGCAGACGGGGTCGGTTCAGCCGACCGTGCCGTCGTCGTCGAAGTCGGTGTCGAAGCACTGCTCGATCCGCGAC
>JBCBDK010000469.1:0-3541 GCA_038529675.1 Actinomycetota bacterium | reverse complement strand
CCGCTGGAGGAGCTGCCACTCGTTCTCGGCGCCGATCTCAACGCCGTGCCGGACAGCGACGAGATCCGCCTCGCGACCGGTCTGTCGCCGGGGGTACGCGGCATCGCGTTCGGCGACGCGTGGGCCCAGGCCGGCGAGAGCGACGGGAACACGTGGTTGCGAGACAACCCTGCGAGCGCCGACTCGGCGTGGCCGAACCGGCGGCTCGACTACGTCCTGGTGTCGTGGCCTCGGCCCAAGCCGGTCGGCAACCCGATCCGCTGCTGGACGACCGGTCGCCCTGCGTGCGACGACGACGTCTGGCCGAGCGACCATCTCGCCGTCGTCGCCGACCTCGTCACCCCCTGACACCTCGATACCTCGAACGCCCGCGAACCCGAGGTTGCGGGCAACAGGCTTCACGTCGACGCGGTCGAGAACGGGAGGACTCCGACCCCGAGTGTTCTCGAGAACGGAACGACTCCGACCCCGAGTGTTCTCAGGTGAGGGTGACGGGGGTGACCGCGTCGGCGGACGACTTGGCGTGGTAGCTGGAGCGGGTCAGCGGGCTGGCCTCGACATGGCCGATGCCGAGCGACTCACCCACCGCCTTCCAGCGATCGAACTCCGTCGGGTCGGCGAAGCGGACGACGGGCAGATGGTGCGACGTCGGCCGCAGGTACTGGCCGATGGTCACGATGTCGACGCCGAGCGACGCCAGGTCCGCGAGCAGCCCATGGATCTCGTCGTCGGTCTCGCCGAGGCCGACCATGAAACCGGTCTTCGCGGTCAGCCCGGCCGCCTTCGCCCGAGCGAGGACGCCGAGCGAGCGGGCGTAGCCGGCCGACGGTCGGACGGCACGCTGTAGCCTGGCGACGGTCTCGACGTTGTGATTGAGCACGTCCGGGCCGGCGGCGAACAGCAGATCGAGCGATGCGTCGTCGCCTTTGGCGTCGGAGATCAGCGTCTCGACCCTGGTCCCGGGCGACCGACGCCGGATCGCGTCGACACAGGCGGCGACGTGCGCCATGCCGCCGTCGGCAAGGTCGTCGCGGGCGACCATCGTCAGCACCGCGTGGTCGAGCGCCATCCGGTCGATCGCCTCGGCGATCCGGTCGGGTTCGTCAGCGGCGGGGTCGAGCGGCTTGCGAGTGTCGACGAGGCAGAAGCCGCACGCCCGCGTGCACCGTTCGCCGAGGACCATGAAGGTCGCCGTGCCGTCGGACCAGCACTCGGACAGGTTCGGACACCCGGCGTCCTCGCACACCGTGACGAGGTCGAGCGACCGGATCGTCTTCTTCAGCTCCATCGCCTCGGTGCCGAGCTTCACCTTCGGGCGGAGCCAGTCGGGCTTGCGGGTCTCGATCGACAGCCCCCCGGTGACCCCCGCCGCCTCCATCCGGGCCGCGGCCCGCGACGAGACGAGTTCGACCTTGTCGCCCGGCCCCTCGCCGCGCGAGAACGCAGACAGATCACGCCCCGCCGCATCGTGCGCCCACGCCACGTCCTGGCGCTCGAGGGCGCCACCGCTCCAGCGTTCCGCGGCGAGGCGGGCGACGACCTCAGCCACGTCGCGAACCGTCACGTGCGCCATCCCCTCCTCGGCCAGCGACGTGACCGGCTTGTCGCCGATCCCGCATGGCACGATGTGCTCGCGCATGTAGTCGAGGTCGGTCGTGACGTTGAGCGCGAACCCGTGCATCGTCCGGCCGCCCCGCAGCCGAACGCCGATCGCACAGATCTTGCGCTCGTCGGGCGTGCCCGAGTCGAGCCACACGCCGGCGTAGCCCGAGAGGCGTCCGGCGTTCGGGACGCCGAGTTCGGTGAGGGCGTCGATCACGAGACCCTCCACGTTGCACACGTGGTCGCTCGCGCCGAGTTTGTTGTCGACGTTGAGGATCGGGTATCCGACGAGCTGGCCCGGACCGTGGTACGTGATGTCGCCACCGCGCTTGACCGGCACGAGTTCGGCGCCGACGGCGGCCGGCTCGCATCGCAGGTTGGTCGCGAGGTCGGCGGTGCGTCCGTGGGTGAAGACGTGCGGATGCTCGAGCAGGAGCAGATGCTCCTCGGACCCGCGTTCGAACAATGCCGACTGGACGGCGAGCGCCTCGCGGTACGGCACCCGGCCGAGCCAGCGGACTCGAAGCGGCCCGGTCGACGTGACGGCGCTCATGTGTCGAGTCTCGCAGCTGACGATGCCAAACCGGGCGGCCGAGCGCCCGACGGTCGGGCCTCAGAACCGGCGGCCGAATGGGACAGCTCGGACTCGGACAGGGCCGCGAGAGCGACGAGGAGCGCGGCGAGCGAAATCAAGCCGTAGACGAGCGAGCCCACGAGCATCGGGGTGACCGTCGAGCCGACCTGGGCGTCGACGACCGCCGCCAGCAGCGCACCCAACCCGAATTGTGCGACGCCGAGCAACGCGGACGCCGTGCCCGCCTTGTCCTCCATCGGCTCGAGTGCGAGCGAGGCGCTCATCGGCCCGATCACCATCGAGCACGCGTTGGCGAGGATCGCCCAGCCGAACCACAGCGCGAACGACGGCGTGCCGTCCGTGGCGAGTGTGACGATCAGGCCGATGGCGGTGACGGTGACGAAGCCGGTCGAGGCGAGGCGAACCATGCGGCGGGTGCCGAACCGGTCGATCAGTCGGTTGTTGAACAGCAGCGCGAGCGCCATGCCAGCCCCGGAGAGCCCGAAGAAGATCGTGAACTGGTCGTCTCGGTCGTAGACCACGTCGATGATCGGCTGCGCGCTGCCGAGCCAGATGAAGAACGAGCCGGCGATGAAGACCTGTGACACCACGACCCAGCGGGTGACCCGGGTCCGTACCACCGCGCGGAAGCCCTCGACGATCGGCGCGACCTGGAGCGGTCGCCGATGTTTTGGCGCCAGCGTCTCACCGAACGCACTCGTCCAGACCATGGCGATCGCAGCGGGCGGGACCGCCACGACGAACACGGTCCGCCACGACCCGACGGCGACGATCGCCTCGCCGGCGAACGGCACGAAGATCGGCCCGAGGAGGAACACCGCGCTGAACGTGGAGATCACCCGTGCGAGGCGGTCGCCCTCGTACAGGTCGCGGGCAATCGCGAACCGCAACACCGAGGGCGCAGCGGCACCGATGCCCCACATGAACCGGGCCCCGAGGAGTAGCCACAACTCGTCGGCGACGGCCGATCCGACCGCGGCCAGGCCGTAGACTGCGAAGCCGACGAGCAGCGTCGAGCGACGACCGAACCGGTCGGCGGCCACACCGAAGCCGAGCTGCCCGATCGCCGCGCCGACGAAGTACGGCGTCCCGACGATCGCCGGGCTGACGCCGCGATCGTCGAGGTCGAAGTCGGCGCCGAGCTCGTCGTATGCGGGCAGCGCGGCATCGATGCCGTACGCCATCAGCACGCCGATGAAGGCGAGGAAGCCGATGACGGCTGCGTCGGACCGCGCCGCCGGCGCGCCGATCGTCGGTCGGGTGTACGTCGCGTCGGCGCGTTCGGCGCCACCGACGCCGCGACTCACAGCTCGGTCGACCAGTCCTTGGTCTCGAGCAGCTCCT
>JBCBDK010000468.1:0-3544 GCA_038529675.1 Actinomycetota bacterium | reverse complement strand
GTCGCGCGGTTGCGGAACTGGCGTCACTCCGCCTCGCGGATCTCGACCGACGACCCGACACTGCGGGCAGCGGTCGACCGAGCCGTCGACGACCTGGGTGCGCTTCGGATCTTCGACCCCGCGCACACCGATCGAACGGTCGTCGCCGCGGGCGCTCCGTGGTTCATGACGTTGTTCGGGCGCGACTCGTTGCTGACGAGTTGGATGTCGCTGCTCGTCGACCACGATCTGGCGCTCGGGGTCCTCCAGGAACTGGCCGACACTCAGGGCGAGCGGGAGGACCCGCGGAGCGACGAGCAGCCCGGCAAGATCCTGCACGAGGTGCGCTTCGATCGCCTCAGTGCCCGCCTGCTCGGCGGTCACGGCCGCTACTACGGATCGATCGACGCGACGCCGTTGTTCGTCATGCTGGCGGCTGAGCTGACTCGATGGGTCGGTGCCGACGACCGCATCAGGTCGCTCCTGCCCGCCGTCGATCGCGCCATCGAATGGATCGACCGATTCGGTGACCGCGACGGCGACGGGTTCATCGAGTATCTCCGGGGCGACCCGGCCGGCCTCGAGCATCAAGGCTGGAAGGACTCCTGGGACGGGATCCGCCACGCTGACGGCGCGGTGGCCGCACCGCCGATCGCGCTCTGCGAAGCGCAGGGCTACGTCTATGGGGCCCTGCTGGCGCGTGCGGACCTGGCTCGATCGTTCGGGGAGTCGGCGGAGACAAGACGCACGTTCCTCGAGCGGGCGGACCACTTCAAGGCCCACTTCAACGATGCGTTCTGGTCGGACCGGCGCGGGGCCTACATCGTGGGACTCGACGCCGAGAAGCGCCCGATCGAGTCGAACGCCTCCAACATCGGCCACCTGCTGTGGACCGGGATCGTCCCCGAGGCCCGACGGCGGGCGGTCGCCGATCTGCTCGTGGCGCCGAGCATGTTCAGCGGGTGGGGGCTCCGAACCCTCGCCAGCGATGCAGCCGGCTACAACCCGCTCTCCTACCACTGCGGTTCGGTCTGGCCGCACGACACCGCGATCGCCGTCGCCGGCCTCGCTGCGGCATGCCTCGACGACGCGGCCAGTGTGCTCGCCGGCGGGCTCCTCGACGCGTCGACGCACTCGGGCGGCCGCCTTCCCGAACTGTTCGCCGGCTTCGCCCGCGACGACGTCGGAGCGCCCGTGCCGTATCCGGCATCGTGCTCGCCCCAGGCCTGGTCGGCGGCGGCACCGCTGCTGCTCGTGCGCGCCATGCTCGGCCTTCAGCCCGACGCCGTCGCCGGTCGTCTGTTGCTCCGGCCTCGACTCGCACCTGGGATCGACCGGCTCCACGTCACCGGTCTCCCGATCGGTGATGCGACCGTCGACATCCGCGTCGAGGGCGCCGACGCGACCGTCGACGTCGTCGGCGGCAGCCTCGACGTCAACGTCCGCTGAGCACGACACACGTGCACGGCCCGGCGCGCCCGCCCGGCTCAGCGCTGCGTCTACCGCACGATGAGATGCCCGAGCGCGTAGCTCCAACGAATGCCACAGTCGTCGCACCGGAACGCACACTGGCCGTCGCCGACGGCGGGGCGGATCTGGTCCGTGTCGCACACCGGACACCGATCGACGGGTCCGTAGGGCATCGGCCCGGTCGCCTCGACCGCAGGTCGGCCGTCGACATCGAGGGGCGCTGCGGCGGTCATGGCACCGATCGTTCCAGGGCTCCGATCACGACGACAGGGCCCTTCGGCCCTCACCGTGCATCGGGCGGACGTCCCAGGTCACCGCCGGCCGAACGGCGCCGCGCAGGTCGGGTCGCCGTTTCTCCGCCAGCACCTCTCGGTAGAGGTCGACGTAGTCGGCGGCCATGCGATCACTCGTGAAGTGGTCGACGACCTCCCGCCGACAGTCGGCGCGGTCGAGCTCACCGAGGTGTTCGAGGCCGCGCACCAGACCATCGGTGCCGTCGGCCAACCACCCCGTTCGGCCCGCCCGCACGATCTCGCCCGCAGCACCGTGCGAGCCGCCGACCACCGGCGTCCCGCAGGCCAGCGACTCGATCATCACGAGTCCGAACGGCTCGGGCCAACGGATCGGATTGAGCAGCGCCGCCGACTTCCCGAGCAGCTCGACCTTCGTCGCGAAGTCGGCTTCGCCGACGTACTCCGCACCGGCCCCCAACATCGGCTCGATCACCTCACGGAAGTACTGGATCTCGCAAGGCTCGCGCATCTTGGCCGCGATCACGAGTCGGCGTCCGGCGCGGCGAGCCACCTCGATCGCGGTCTCGACCCCCTTGTCCGGCGACATGCGCCCGAGGAACAACACCTGGTCGTCGGGCCGCTCGGAGTACGGGTACCTGGTGAGTTCGAGCCCGTGGTGGATCACGCGTGCGACAGGGAGCCCGGGCGGCGCTCGCCGAGCCTGATCCCGCGAGATCGCCACGATCGGCACGGTCGCCGCGATGCGACCGTAGAGGTCGCTGAGATCGTGATCGAACGGCCCGTGCATCGTCGTCACGATCGGGACCCCCGACCGGCGGGGGCCGAGGAACAGCCCAGCCAGCGTGTGGTCATGGACGATGTCCACACCGAGCAGTGACTCGTATGCAGCGAGCGCGTGGCGGAGTTCCTCGACGGCGGCGCCCATCCGATCGGGGTCCATTTCCTCGAACAGCCATCGTCGGGGAACCGGGCAGCTCGACGAGCCGATCGTGAAGAGCGTGACCTCGTGGCCGGCGCGTTCGAGCGCTCGGCACAGCGCGTCGACCATGAGCTCGGTCCCGCCGTACGCGACCGGCGGCACCGGCAGCCAGGGAGGTGCGATCATCCCGATCTTCAGCGGCGTGGGGGGCATCTCGGTCTCCGGGGTGGGCAGTGGCTCGTGCCTCCATCGTGGACGCGGTCGAACTCGTACGCCATGGACCTTCGGCACGTCCCGGCAACCCCCGACAGGCGCCGACAGGCGGCGGCGACGGTCGGCCGGTCGCTGCTCGACGACGCGGACCTTCTGCTCTTGTTCGACGATGCGCTGTGCGCGCACGGTCGGCTCGTGGGTGCCCGAACCAGCCCACCGACGACCGCGCCGCGCCGCGCTGTCGGCTCGAGGTCGAGCAATCGCGCCGTCTCTGAGCCCGCCAGCGCGACCGGCACCGGTACGAACGCCGCCACCGGCACCCTCCAGTGGCTGCTTCGAGCCGAGCCGATGGCGCCGGAACAGCGGCGTGTCTGGGAGGCCCTCACCTGCCTGAGCGACGGCACGTTCGGTGTGACCGATCTCGGCGAGGCCGGCGGCTCACCGTCTCGCCGAGCGCACGTCGCAGCGGGGGTGTTCGACCACCGTGGCGACGTCCCGGAGCTGCTCCACGGACCGGTGTGGACCAGCTTCGAGCTTCGACCGGCCACCGGATGGACGGAGATCGTCCAACTCGATCAGCGCGACGGCGTGCTGACGGTGACGCTGCGCCACTCCGATGTCGTCGGCGACGTGCGAGTCCGACGTTGGGTGTCGATCGCCGATCCCGGCATCGCCGTGCAGATCATCGAGGGCCCCGCCGATGTGATCG
>JBCBDK010000467.1:0-3573 GCA_038529675.1 Actinomycetota bacterium | reverse complement strand
CGATCGCCAACTCTTCGTGGGTGCGAGCCTCGATCACTCGGTGTGGTTCCATCGCCCGACGCAGAGTTGGCGATCGCCGTGGTCGTTGTTGAAGTCGGGATGGGCACTCCTGCCGGCCCGAAACGGGGCTGCGTCGGAGGTGAACATCAGCGCGCAGTACTGGTTGGCAGGATCGTCTCCGAGGTCGGCATCGAGTCGGATCCAGTACCCGAAACGCCCACCGGTGAGGTCGGTCGCCTTCCGGGTGAGGAACCGGCTCCACGAGTCGTCGCGGAGCGTCGGGTCGGTCGGCGGTGGCAAGTCGTCGGGGATGACCGACACCGGCACGTCGGCCTCGTCGGCCTCGGGCGCCTGGAACGACACCGACGCGTTCAGGATGGCACCAGACGACTGCCGGGCGACGACCTGACGCGTGGTGAAGGACCGGCCGTCGCGAAGTCGCTCCACTTCGAACCGGATCGGTTCGTTCGGCGAGCCCGGTCTGATGAAGTACGAGTGCAACGAGTGAGGTGTGCGCTCGGGGTCGACGGTGTTGATCGCGGCTCGCAGTGCTTGCGCGACGACCTGGCCGCCGAAGAGCCGGTCGCCCCACGGGTAGCGCACGGTGATGCCGACGAACGTGTCGGGACCGTGCGGCTCGAGCTCGAACAGGTCGCAGAACTCGATCTCGTCGATCCGGAGCGCGCGCATCCCCCGTGTCTACCGCGTTCTGTTGGATTCTGTCCCCGAGCAAGACTCCAACTCATCGACGAACCTCGATTCGTTGGATTCTGTCCCTGAGCAGGAATCCAACTCGGTTGGGTCAGCGGGTGAGGTGGCGCCAGAAGTCCCGGTAGCTGGCGTACTCGATCTCGGGCGTGATCCAACCGGCGTCGACCAGACCATCGTGCAACTCCGGCAGGTTCCGCCACGGCACGCCCATGTCGACGTGATGGGCGAGATGCCACCCGGTGTGGAACGGGACGATCCAGTAGCGGGCGATCGGCGTCTGGTGGATGACGTGGGTCGTCTCGCGACGATCCTTCGAGCGGATCATCCCGCCGTGTTCGGCGATCGCCCGGAGCCGGTTGGTGAACTGCCAGATCGTCATCCACGACGCCAGCCACACGACGTACATCAGCGGACGCATCACCGCGATCGACGCGCCGAGCATCACCGCCTGCACCGCCATCACCTGGAGCGCCTCGCGGTTGCCCTTCCGAACGGCACGGAACAGCCCTGCCATCCGCTTCACGCCGGTCCGACCCGTGATGTCGCGCCGCAACTTGCGATGCCACGAGTCGCGCGGGATCGGATAGCCCTCGTACATGTTGAGGTCCGGCTCCTCGGGACCCATCTCGTCGCGGTGATGCGCGAAGTGCGACCGCCGGTACGCCAGGGTCGGCTGGAACGTGGGATATCCCATCAGCCACCGGCCGACGCCGTCGTTCAACCACCGACGGGTGAACAGCAGCCGGTGCGCGGCCTCGTGGGCGAGGATGTTCAGGCACACGTGGCCTCGCGCCATCAGCACGAAGGCGAGCGCGTACGCCCACCACGTGTGGACCACGCCGGCAACCACGAGGACCCCGAACGACTGTGCGACCGTACTGACCACGGCGACCGCGTTGCGGGCGCTGGGGATGCGACGGAGTTCGTCGCGCCACGGCCGCGTCGGCACGCCGCGCTCGTTGAACCGCTCGGTCGGCAGGACGTCGGGCAGGTCGTGCGGGACGAGGGTCGGACTCGGCGCGAGATCCGTCATGGCCACGATGATACAGTTCACGTTCATCGTGAACAAGTTGCGTGACATCGAACGGGACGCCCAGAGCCTCCTGAGCGAACTCGATGCCCGTCCACTGTCCGCCCGGTCGTTGCTGCTCTCCTTCCTCCTCGGGTCGCACCCGCCCGACGTCTCGTCCGCGCGGCTGGTCAGCTTCGGTCGACTCTTCGGTCTCCGCGACGGCACCGTGCGGACCGCGCTGTCGCGGATGGTCGCTGCCGGCGAGGCCGACGTGAGCGACCGTCGCTACCGCCTCGCGGGCCGGCTGCTCGAACGCCAGCGCGAGCAGGACCTCGGCCAGCAACCGCCGATCGACGAGTGGGATGGGTCGTGGTGGACGGCGATCGTCGTGGCCGGCGATCGATCGATGACCGAACGACGACGCTTCCGATCGGCGATGAGTGGGGCCCGTTTCGGCGAACTGCGCCCGGACCTCTGGATGCGTCCGGCGAACACACACCCGCCCGTCGCTCCTCCGGGTGTGCTCGTCACCGCCGGGCCCATCGTCTCGGGCGACGACACCTCGCTCACGGAACGACTCTGGGACACCGCGTCGATCGAGCGGATCTCGAGCCGCCTCGGCGGCGTGCTCGATCGGCTGGGCGACGAACTGGAGGTCACGACAGCGCCCGACGACGACGGGTCGGTGGTCCTGCCGCTCACCTTCGTGGTCTCCGCTGCGTGCGTGCGGCACCTTCGCGTCGAGCCACAGCTCCCGGCTGCACTGGCCGACATGCCGGCGAGCCGGACGCTCCGCAGCACGTACGCGGAGGTGAACCAGCGCTTTCGCGCCGCACTCGACGTCCGCCTCCGGGCCGACGCCGGCAGCATCGCCACCTGACTCCGCGATAGCGTCAGGACCGTGCGTGTCTTTGGTCCTGACTTCACGTTTCCGTTCGACGACTGGGTCGCACATCCGGCCGGCATCGGATCGGTTCCCGCCGAGGCAACCGGGACACGCGTCGGCATCGTCGGCGCCGGCGTCGCGGGGATGGTCGCCGCCCACGAACTCGTCCGGCTCGGGCTCACACCCGTCGTGTACGAGGCCGCCCGGATCGGCGGACGACTCCGTTCAGAGCGATTTCGGCCCGGGACGGCACACTCCGAGCAGCACGTCGATCCGATCATCGCCGAACTCGGCGGGATGCGCTTCCCGAGGTCGGGCTCGTCCTTCTTCCACTACGTCGACCGGTGCGCACTCGACGTCCAGCCCTTCCCGAATCCGTTGACCGAGGCGGCGCCGACGACCGTCATCGACCTCGCTGGCAAGACCTACTTCGCCCGCACCGCCGACGACCTCCCCGAGGGGTTCGGCGAAGTGGCCGCGGCGTGGGCCGAGGCACTGGACACCCACGCCTCGCTCGGCGACATCCAGGCGGCGATGCGCGACCGCGACGCCAGCGCGGTCAAGGAGATCTGGAACCCGATCGTGAGTGCGTGGGACGACCGCACGTTCTACGACTTCGTCGCCACCTCCGACTCGTTCTCGCGTCTCTCGTTCCGGCACCGCGAGGTGTTCGGGCAGGTCGGCTTCGGAACCGGCGGGTGGGATTCCGACTTCCCCAACTCGATGCTCGAGATCCTCCGCGTCGTCATGTCCGACTTCGAGGAGGACCAGCACTTCATCGTCGGCGGCGCCGAACGGTTGCCCCGCCGGATCTGGGGACTCCCCGTCGAGCACCCGGCGTACCACCCACCGGGCACGTCGGTGGCCGACCTCCACCCCGGCGGATCGACGCGCCCGGGGGTCACCGCACTCGCTCGCGACGGCGACCAGATCGAGGTCACCGATCGGTGGGGCAACACCGAAT
>JBCBDK010000466.1:0-3579 GCA_038529675.1 Actinomycetota bacterium | reverse complement strand
GGTTCGAGAAGCGTGCGGGAGATCGAAAGTTACACCTCTGTGATACCCCTGTCATCGGGCCCTTGGTCACGTCAGGGCCTGAGCCGGGCCGATGGCGCCGACTGGATCGCGGCAGCGGCGAGCAATCGTCGGATCTCGTCGACCTCGGCTCCGCGGTCGTTCGCCCAGGTCAATCGGTGTCGGAGATCGTCGGGGTGCAGGGCGTCGAGATCGAAGTCGTCGACGAGGAAGCCACTCGCGAGCGGCGCCCACGCGAGGAACGGGACGGCGTGTTCCGCGCACCAGGCGACGGTCCCGTCGGTATGCGCTCGCTGATGGAGCGCCGAGTACTGGTGCTGGACGACCGCGATCGGACCGACGCGCCGGGCACGCTCCATGAGCTCGATCGGATGGTTCGAGAGGCCACCGCCACCGATCAGACCCTCGTCGACGAGTTCCATGATGGTCTCCCAGGTCGCCTCGATCGGGGTGGCCGGATCGGGATCGTGCACCTGCAGCGCGTCGACCCGGTCACGACCGAGCCGTTCGAGGCTGGCTTCGAGATCGCGCCGGACGGCTCCCGGTGAGGCGTCGGAGCCGACACCGCCGTCGGCGAGTCGAACGGTTCCGTACTTCGTCAGGATCGGTGGTGTCTGATCGAGGTCGGCGATGGCCGCACCCACGATCTCCTCGGCTCGACCCCATCCGCAGAACGGCGCGGTGTCGAGGAAGGCGACCCCGGCATCGATCGCCGCCCTGACCGTCGCCACCGCGTCGTCGCGATCCTGGGGCCCCCACCACAGCGGCCCGTCTGCTCGAGAGCCGAGCGGCGCGGTGCCGAGGCCGATCGGATGACGGCGGATCCGGTCCGCCAGCGTCACCCCTCGCCGGGAAGCCGACGGATCCATCATCGTCGAGATCGTAGACACCGGCATCGGTACGGAAGCCGCTGCGAGGTGCGGACCTTCGACCCGGGTCCTGACTCTGCGGTCGGTCGTACCGTGGAGTCGAGAGGCCGATCACATCGGGACGAAGCGACAGCGCCGGGTCTGCGGTTCCGGTGCCGTTCACCAGCGGGAAGGAGGCGGGTGACATGACGAAGTACTTGGGGCTCCTCAGGCTCTCCGCCAAGGAAGCGGAGCGGATGATCAGCGACGGCGTCACGGCTCGACGCGAGTTCGTCGAGTTGATCGTCCGCAACATCGGCGGAACCGTCGACGGGTTCTGGCTGACCAACGTCGGTGACTGGGACGTCGCCTGCCTCGTGACGATGGCCGACCGTTCGCCGGCCGCCGGCGCCGCCGCCACGATTGCGAGGCGGGCCAGCGGCTACACCACGTTCGAACGATGGATCGAACTCGCAGAGACCGACGACGTCGCCCTCGCCCTCGACGAGATGTCCGCCGCACCCACCTGACGCACCCGCCCGTCGAGCCGTCGTGGGCCGCACACCATCCCTGCGCGGCGACGAGTCCAAAGGTCGTGTCGGCCGCAGCAGCAGCGCTCGGCGAGCGGTCTACGATCATCGATCCCGGACTTCGGATCGTTGGCCGTTGCGACGGACGGAGAGGAGCGAGATGGCTCAGATCGTGCTGTTCCATCACGTGATGGGGCCGACCGCGGGCATCGACGAGGTCGCCCGGAGACTCGAAGCCGCCGGGCACCGGGTGCACACGCCGGATCTGTTCGATGGTGAACGGTTCGAGTCGATCGACGATGGCGTCGCCCATCTCGAATCGATCGGGTTCCCGTCCCTGCTGGAGCGAGCGAACGCCGCCGTTGCCGGCCTCCCACCGTCGCTCGTGTACGCGGGAGTCTCGATGGGCGTCATCGCGGCGCAATACCTGGCGCAGACGCGGGCACATGCCGCTGGCGCCGTGTTGATCGAGTCGTGTCTGCCGGCGAGCGAGTTCGGTGTGGGCTGGCCGGCAGGGGTGCCCGTGCAGATCCACGGGATGTCCGACGATCGGTTCTTCGCCGGTGAAGGTGACATCGACAACGCCCGCGACATCGTCGCCGCTTCACCGGCTGGCGCTGCCGAACTGTTCGAGTACCCCGGCGATCGGCACCTCTTCGTCGATTCCTCGCTGCCCGCTCACGATCCCGACGCAACCCGCCTCGTCGTCGAGCGTGTGCTCGGCTTCCTCGCCTCGATCGACGGTCGACGCTGATCGACGAGCAGCGTCCACGGCCGACGAACGTCGCTCCGTCGGCTGCGCACGTGTGCCGTCGAGCGCAGCACGCAGAGCGATCAGTTCGGCCGATGCCGCTCGGTCATCGTGTGGTGAGGTGTTCGGTGAGTTGGTCGAGCATGGCGGTGTAGCCGTGGCGGCTGCCGTGAATCGGTCCGTCGCCGACGATGGAGGTGACCTGGTCGATGATCGTCAGCAGCGAGCCGTCTCCGTCGGCGGTGACGTGCCAGGTGACGAGGGAGACGGCGGACAGGTCGTCGTCGAGGTTGGTGAGGCGTTCGGTGAACACGATCGTCTCGCCGTCGACGATGGCGTGGTAGCGCGTGGTTCCGGCGAAGCTCGGTGACTCCCTGAGTCCGCAGATGAAGCGGTCGACGCCGCCGACGGAGAAGTCGTGGGTCTCGAAGATCACGACCTCGTCGTCGGACGGTGCGCTCCAGATGGTGCGCTGTTCGATGTCGGCGTAGGCGTCGAACACGACCCGGGGTGGGTGGTCGAAGTGGCGTTCGAAGCGGAGCGTGTCGTTGTGCGAGATCGGTGCTCATCGGGCGGTTCCTTCCGGGCCGGAGGCTCGTTCGTCGAGGTGGCGGTCGAGGCGGCGTTCCCACGTCCGTCGACGCGTCGCGATCCACTTCTCAGCGCGTGCGAGGCCGTCCCGGTCGACCGAGCAGATGCGTTCTCGTCCCGACTTGTGCGAAGTGATCAGCCCGGCACGTTCGAGGGTGCGGACGTGTTGGGTGATCGCAGTCAACGTGACCTCGAACGGCTCGGCGAGGGCGGTGACCGCCAGCGGTCCATGGTCGAGTCGTTCCAACATCGCTCGACGAGTCGGCTCGGCGAGCGCCCGGAACACGAGATCGTCGTCATACTGAGCCACTGGCTTCAATATTGGGTCCTCACGACACTGAAGTAAAGACTTCGCTTTTGTGATCCATGATGGCGCATCGACCGATCGGTTGATCGGAGAAGCCGACCGGCGGTCGATGCGGCCGAGGCACTCGACGTTCAGAGTGGAGTGTGCATCAACCAACCACACACCACGGAGCACTCATGTCCGTCATCAACCGCATTCTCACCTACGCCCTCGGTCTCTTCCTTGTCTCGTCCGGAGTCGCCAAGTTCACGGTCGGGCACGTCTTTCAGTACATCGAGCATCAGTCCGGCCTCGACGTGTTCTACCCCTACGTCAACCATGCGGTCGGGGCCGCCGAGATCCTCGCTGGTCTGTTGATCCTGGTCCCAGCGACCCGTCTGGTCGGGGCGATCGCCTCCGCCGGAGTCATGGCCGGCGCAATCGGCTTTCATCTGTCGCCCTGGCTCGGAGTCTCGATGCCGACCGGCCTTGCCGACGACGCTGTGGCACCGTGGACTTCGGACGACTTCACGACCGACACCACGCCGCTGACCT